>USBH01000066.1 GCA_900552925.1 uncultured Oscillospiraceae bacterium | reverse complement strand
CCGTCTAATTCGTCGGCAGCGTCAGATGTGTATAAGAGACAGGGCTGAACTGGCTGGTGCTCGGCGTCATTCAGGGCTTTGCGCAGGGCTTTTCAATCCATATGGCGCAGCGCTTCGGCGCGAACGACGAGGAAGGCCTGAACCGCTCGATCGGCGCGACCATCTCGATTGCGGCGGTCTTTTCGGTGCTCCTGCTCATCGTGAGCCAGGCGACGATGGACCCGATCCTGCGCGCGATGAACACGCCGGAGGAGGTCATCGGCGGCGCGTTCACTTACCTGCGCATCATGTTCGCCGGCATCCCGATCATCATGGCGTACAACGTGCTCGCGAGCATCCTGCGCGCGCTCGGCGACAGCCGCACGCCGCTCTACGCGATGCTGATCGCCTCGGTCATCAACATCGTTCTGGACCTGCTCTTTGTCATGGTGTTCCACTGGGGCATCGCGGGCGCCGTCATCGCGACGGTCATCGCGCAGCTGTTCGCCGCGCTGTACTGTCTGCGGGCCGTGCTGCGCATCCGCATCATCCGGCTGAAAAAGGCGTACTTCCTGCCGGACGCCGTCCTCACGCGCCGCCTGCTCGGCCTCGGCCTGCCGGTCGCCGCGCAGAACATGATTATCGCGATCGGCGGCATGGTCGTGCAGTCGGTCGTCAACCGCTACGGCGTGCTGTTCGTTGCGGGCTTCACGGCGACGAACAAGCTGTACGGCATTCTGGAAATCGCCGCGACCTCGTTCGGCTACGCGGTCACGACGTATGTGGGCCAGAACCTCGGCGCCGGGCTGCTCGGCCGCATCCGCAAGGGCATGCACTCCGCGACGTGGATTGCGCTGCTGACCTCGGCGGTCATCACGGCGGCCGTGCTGCTGCTCGGGCGCTTTATGGTGGCGCTGTTCATCTCCGGCACGCCGGAGGAGGTCGCGCTCTCGACCGACGTCGCGGTCCACTACCTCAACATCATGAGCATCTGCCTGTCGGTCCTCTACATGCTGCACATTTACCGCTCCGCGCTGATGGGCCTCGGCGATACGGTCATGCCGATGGCCTCGGGCATCGTCGAGTTCGTCATGCGCATCGGCGTCGCGCTGATCCTGCCGGCCTTCCTCGGGCAGGAGGGCATCTACTACGCCGAGGTCGTGGCGTGGGCCGGCGCGGCGATCCTGCTCGTCGCGACGTATTTCGTGCGGATGAAGAAGCTCGAGCGCGAGCTGCCGTCGGCGGAAAAATGACGGCGCACAGGCAAGTTTATATCCGCTTTTACGTCGGCCGGGGCCATGCGCTCCGGCCGTTTTTTCGTTTCCCGCAAAAAAACTCAAGCCGGGTAAACAATCGGGCCGGCGGCGCCGTTTGTATAGTGAGGGCCCGAAAAAAGGAAAGGGGGCGGTTAAACGCGTGGAAAGGGAACAGGTTGCCGCCGCGGTGGAAAAATACGCCGCGACGGTCTACCGCGTGGCGCTGAGCTGCGTGAAAAACAGGGAAAGCGCGGAGGACATCATGCAGGATGTATTCCTCAAGCTGCTCCGCAGGAAGGACGCCTTTGAAAGCGCGGAGCACATGAAGCGCTGGCTGATCCGCTGCACCGTCAACGCGGGGCGCGATCTGCTCGCCTCGGCGTGGCGCCGCAAGGCGACGCCGCTCGACGCGCTGTACGATATCGGCGAGGAGCCGGACTGGGAGGAGCGCGCGCTGTTCGACATGGTGATGCGGCTGCCGAAGCAGTGCCGCGTGATCTGCTACATGCACTACTACGAGGGCTATTCGACCGAGGAGATCGCGTCGATTTTGGGCATACGCGGCGCGACGGTGCGCGTGCAGCTGATGAAGGCGCGCAAGAAGCTGAAGGCCGACTGGCTGGAAAGCGAAGCGACGGATGGAAAGGAGAATGAAAAATGACAGAAAGCAGGCTGTACAGATTGTACGACCACATGCGCCCGTCTGCGGCGGCGATGGAGCGGCTGGCCGCGCTGGAGACGGCGGAACATGCGCCGCGCCGGGCGCCCCGGCGGCTCGCGCTCGCGGCGGCCGTACTGGCTGCGCTGCTCGCGCTCGGCGGCATCGTGTACGCCAACGACGTGTTCGGCGTGCAGGACTGGATCCAGCGCACGTACCGGCGCACGGGCGTGGACCGGCGCAGCGCCGAGGTCTTTGTGCAGGGCGGTACGCTGGTTGTCCGGCAGGGCATGGAGGTCCGGTCGTTTTCCGGCGATCCCGCGTGGATGCTGGAGCACGTGTTTGAAATCGTCGAGCAGGACGGCGAAACGGTGCTGTACTTTGACGACCAGCGCTTCGTGCTGACCGGCGTCGTGGGGCCGGGCGCGGCCGAGCAGGCCGAGTTCAGCTTCACGCAGGACGGGGAAGCGTGCCGCATCGTCGTGCAGTATGCGCCGCAGGCGGAAGAAGGCGACCTGTATTTTGGCCGGGTTTACGTGGACGGCCGGTACTACGGCTTCGGCCACGCGTACGCGTAAGGCGCGCGCGGCGGACGCTCGTCCGCAATTGAATAGCAAGACGCGGCAAAAGGCCCGCCGGGGCGTTCCGGCGGGCCTTTCTGTGCGGTTGTAAATAAAGTTCGTCAGGCGCTTGCGCCGTTGTGCGGGCAGAAATCGACCAGAACATACCAGCAGGGCTTCCCGCTCGGCTGGTTGTCCTCGGCGGCGATGGCGCGCCCGGTGAGCGTGCGTGCGTGCTTTGCAGATATACGGCAATACGCGAAGTGTATAAAGGTTATGCTTGCTTTTTGCGCCAAAGAAATTATAATTTGATACAGAACACCAAAAGATACTTTTCAGGAGGCTTCTGATGAAACCGATCACACCGAAATTTCCGAAGCTGCTGCACGGCGGCGATTATAATCCGGAGCAGTGGCTCCGGTATCCCGAGGTCCTGCAAGAGGACATCGAGCTGATGAAGAAGGCGGACATCAACTGCGTTTCCGTCGGCATTTTCTCCTGGGCGCATCTCGAGCCGCAGGAGGGCGTCTACGACTTTGACTGGCTCGCGGACGTCATCGACAACCTCTACAAAAACGGCATTTACACGGTGCTCGCGACGCCGTCCGGCGCAAAGCCGCTCTGGATGAGCGAGAAGTACGAGGAGATCCGCCGCGTGCAGCCGAGCGGCCTGCGCGAGCTTTCCGGCGCGCGGCACAACCACTGCTACACCTCGCCCGTCTACCGCGAAAAGGTGCGCGAGATGGACCGCCGCCTCGCCGAGCGCTTTGCGAACCACCCGGGCGTCATCCTGTGGCACCTGTCGAACGAGTACGGCGGCGAGTGCTACTGCCCGCTGTGCCAGGCCGCGTTCCGCGACTGGCTCCGCGAAAAGTACAAGACGCTCGACAACCTCAACCACGCCTGGTGGACCGATTTCTGGAGCCACACCTACACCGACTGGTCGCAGATCCACGCGCCGGTGCCGCACGGCGAGATGAACGTGCACGGCCTCGTGCTCGACTGGAAGCGCTTTGTGACGCGCCAGACCGTCGACTTCATGGAGATGGAGCGCGACGCCGTGAAGGCCGTCAACCCGGAGATCCCGGTGACGGCGAACCTGATGGGCTTCTACGACGGCCTCGACTACTTCAAGTTCGGCCCGGCGCTCGACGTCGTCTCGTGGGATAACTACCCGCAGTGGCACACGGCGGACAACACGGAAATCGCCGTCTTCTCCGCGATGGCGCACGACGTGATGCGCTCCGTAAAGCACGAGAATTTCCTCCTGATGGAGAGCACGCCGAGCATGACGAACTGGACGCCGGTCTCGATGCTCAAGCGCCCCGGCATGCACCTGCTCTCGTCGATGCAGGCGATGGCGCACGGCTCGAACTCCGTGCAGTATTTCCAGTTCCGCAAGAGCCGCGGCTCCTGCGAAAAATTCCACGGCGCGGTCGTCGACCATGTCGGCAACAGCGGCCCGTATGATTTTGCGAAAACCGAAAACACGCGCGTTTTCAGGGACGTGCAGCAGGTGGGCGCCGTGCTGCGCGAGATGAACGCGCGCGGCGACGTGTACGGCACCGCGGTGAAGCCGCAGGTCGCCATCGTGTACGACGTGGAAAACCGCTGGGCGCTCGACGCCGCGGCCGGCCCGCGCAACAAGGACAAGGACGAAAAGTATGTGGAGACGCTTCTCAGCCACTACCGCCCGTTCTGGGATGCGGGCGTGCAGGTCGACATCGTCGATATGGACGGCGACATCTCGGGCTACAAACTCGTGATCGCCCCGATGCTCTACATGTACCGCGCCGGCTTTGAACAGAAGATGCGCGCGTTTGTGGAAAACGGCGGCACGCTCGTCACGACGTACTGGAGCGGCATCGTCGACGAAAACGACCTGTGCCGGCTCGGCGGCGTGCCCGACGGCATGATGGACGTTTTCGGCGTCTGGAACGAGGAGATCGACAGCCTGCCGGACGGCGTGAAAAACAGCGTCGCCATGGACGGCCGCCGCTACGACGCGTTCGAGCTGTGCGCGCGCATCCACCCGATCACGGCCGAGGTGCTCGGCACGTATGAGAAGGACTTCTACGCGGGCGAGCCGGCGGTGACGAAGAACCGCTTCGGCCGCGGCGCGGCGTACTACATCGCAGCGCGCACCGGCACGGATATGCTCGCGGCGCTCTACGGCGGGCTGATCGCGTCGCTCGGCATCGGCCGGGCGCTCGACGCCGCGCTGCCGGCGGGCGTTACGGCGCACGAGCGCGTCGGCGAAAACGGCTCGGTCGTGTTCGTGGAAAACTACAACGACGCGGAGAAAACGGTCGAGCTGCCCGCCGGATGCGAGTTGTACGGTACAGGTGAAAGGGTAAATTCAATCAAACTCGCCCCGTTCGGCGTGGCTGTGTTATCCAAATTTACAGAAATTTAATAAATATTGGCTTTTCAGTAGCAATGTACGGCGGTTTGTGTTATATTTTAACTGACAAATGCCGACAGATTCTGCCTGCGGCAGAGACGGAAAATGCATGAAATGCAGTTTTGAAGGAGCTATCACATGGTAATGGAATCACAGACCCTTTTCAGCGCCGAGAACCGGGTGGCCCCGCTCGGCATCATCTCGCTTGCCGGTGCGCAGGAGCTTTCCAAGAAGGTGGAAGCGCATCTGGTTCGCTGGGCGAAGCTCGCCGGGCTCGACTACGATACCTTCCTCATCGAGAGCAGCTGCCCCCGCTTCTCCTCCGGAGACGGCAAGGGCATGATCAATTCCACCGTGCGCGGATATGATCTGTTCTTCATCGTGGACGTGGGCAACTACAGCCTGACCTACAACTACTTCGGGCAGGAAAACCGCATGTCGCCGGACGACCATTATCAGGACCTCAAGCGTCTGATTCAGGCGGCGAGCGGCAAGGCGCACCGCATGAACGTCGTCATGCCGCTGCTGTACGGCGGCCGCCAGCACCGCCGCAGCTACCGCGAGTCGCTCGACTGCGCGTACATGCTGCAGGAGCTGCAGCACATGGGCGTCTCCAACCTGCTTACCTTCGACGCGCACGACCCGCGCGTGCAGAACGCCGTGCCGGTCATGGGCTTCGACAACCTGATGCCGGAGTATCAGGTGCTCAAGAAGCTCTTCAAGGACTTCCCGGACCTCTCGACCGACAAGAACGACTTCATGATCGTCAGCCCGGACGAGGGCGCGCTGAACCGCAACATGCACTACGCCTCCGTGCTCGGCGTGGAGCTCGGCATGTTCTACAAGCGCCGCGACTATTCCCGTATTGTGGACGGCCGCAACCCGATCGTCGCGCACGAGTACCTCGGCGCCTCGGTTGAGGGCAAGGACGTTTTCGTCGCCGACGACATCATCTCCTCGGGCGAATCCGTGCTCGACATCGCGGAGAACGTCAAGGAGCGCCGTGCGAACCGCTTCTTCGCGTATGCGACGTACGCCATCTTCACGAACGGTCTGGAAAAGTTCGACAAGGCGTACGAGCAGGGCCTGATCGACGGCATCTTCGGCAGCAACCTGACCTACCTGAAACCCGAGCTGCGCAACCGCCCGTGGTTCCACGAGGTCGACGTCTCGAAGTACATCGCGTATTTCATTTCCGCACTGAACCACGACGTTTCGATCAGCTCGCTTTTGGACCCGCACAGCAAGATCGAAGCGCTGCTCAAGAAGCGCGCGCTCGAGCGCGCCAAATACGCGGACGAGCAGCTTTCGCTGTAAGCTGCAACACAAGGCAACCGAAGACCGCACGGGGATTTCCCTGTGCGGCTTCTTTGCTTTTCAACACAGAACCTAACGTGTAAGTTATATACTCTTAAGTGCTATATATGGGGCTGGAAAATCTGGCATTATCTAATGGAGACGTTAGATAATGGAGGGAGTCAGATGGTTCGCTTGCGCGTGTTGGATTTGCTTGAAAGCAAAGGGAAAACGAAATACTGGCTGTTTATGCAGCTCGGAGGAACGGGTTACCAGAATTTCAAGAAAATGGTGAACAATGAAACCCGTTCGATCAGCTATAAGCGTATACAGGAGCTTTGCGACATTCTGGAATGTACGCCGAACGATCTTTTTGAGATTACGAACGAGAAATGATGCGGTCATTTCCCGTTCTTTTTCTTTTTGTACCGCATCAGCTTTTTGTAGTAGTCCATATGCTTTAGCAGCTCCCGGGCGGTTTCCGAGTTTTTGTGCCCGTGCATCTGCATGTGCGATTGCAGGAAAGCGTCGGCCCCGTCCAGCTCCCAATTATCGTCCACAAAAAATTCCATGGGAAGATCGTAGAGCTTGGAAAGCGCAAAGAGCGCGTAGACGCTTGGCGTTGTTTTTCCCTTTTCATAGTAGGAATACGTGCTTCTTTCCACCTGAAGAATATCGGCGATCATGTGCTGCGGGAGTTTTTCCAGACTGCGCAGGTATCTCAGCTTTTCATGGAGTGTCATACCGGCGTTGTCCTCCTTTCCAAATATCTAACGTGTACATTATATACTCTACAGAGCTATGCTTTGTGTCGAAAAATCTGCCGTTATCTAACTATTACATTAGATAATGCGGACGCGCCGCTTTTGCTGTATGCCGCAGCGCGAGGCAATCGAAGACCGCACGGGGATTTCCCTGTGTGGTCTTTAAAAAATGAAAAAAGGAAAAGTTTATTGGTTGAATTCATGTATTATAAAATGAGAAATTCTAGGATATAATTTGGAGTAAATCCACGAATTATCATTGACATAGAGGCTGAAATTGTATATTATATGAATATAAAGAATGACTGCTGATTCAAAGAGCGGTCAAGGGATGAATGCGTTTTTGAAAGCCCAACGAAAATAATGCGAATTTGTGGACCGATAAACACTAAAATTAAAAAAAATTAAAGCGGGGTGGAGAAGATGCAGAAGTAATCGAGGACAGGTATCAACAAGCCATAATGATTATAAAAAATACGATGATGAAAACGAATCATTTTGTCAGGTTTTTGTGCATGGCTTTTGTGATTTCGGTTGTAGGGATAGCATGTCTTTCCGGATGTCGGGATTCCCGTGAAGGTGAGGTTATGCCAGACTTACAACTGGAAATACAAAATAACGTAAATAATGCCGCTATAGCATCTATCGAGATCCTTGCGTGTGACCGTATGGACAGTAGAGGATATTTTGCCGGTGCTGAAGTGAAAGCTTCTTATGCAGAGGGAGCGGAAAATCAACCTCTGCTTAAGGGGGGAACTTATCGCACTTTTCTAGCTGGAACGTCTATCCAAGCGAGAAACGTTGACCCAATTTACTTGAAGTTTTCCTGTGTTATGGAGAACGGAGAAAAGATTTCATTGGGAAGCGTGGCGGTTTCCAAAGAAGAATGCTGGAGCGGAGAAGTGAAAAAATATGTTCTAACCGATACAGTAGTTCTTACACCTGCTGAATAGTAAAACAAAGGCCCTGGAGTTGTGAACCCGGGGCCATTGTTTTACATTGGGAATCGAGAAAACAGTGATGAACTTTTAACGGAAATGCCTACGTATACGGCTGCATTAAAAATAGAGTGTAACGCCCTTATCTGAGAGCGCATAAAATATTGCGGGTGGATTGCTTGCGTTTTGCGCGCGGCTGTGTTAGAATAAAGCATACGAAAAACGCTGTGACCGAACGAGTAACCCGGAACTGCGACCGAAAGAGAGCGGCGGCCGTCGGCTGAAAGCTGCCGCAGGGAGGCGCCGGGCGAAGTGCATTCGCGAGCGGATGCGGTGAGCCATGGGTGAGCCGCGTACGGCGGCGGCACGTTAAGCCGCTTTTGAGTGATAAACCGGAGTGGAACCGCGGATTTTATGCGCATATGCGCATTTTCGCCCCCGAGCGCCTTGTGCGTTCGGGGCTTTTTGTTTTCTCAAGGAGATGATCGATTGTTTTCGAAGCTGAAAGCGGAGCTGGACGCCGTGATGGAGCGCGACCCCGCCGCACGCAGCCGGGCTGAGGTGTACTTCCTCTACGCCGGCTTCAAGGCGGTGCGCGCCTACCGCAGGGCGAACTGGTTTTACCGCCACGATATGAAGTTTATCGCTGTCTCTTATACACATCTGACGCTGCCGACGAATTAG
>USBH01000065.1 GCA_900552925.1 uncultured Oscillospiraceae bacterium | reverse complement strand
CGAGATTAGCTGCAGTCTCGTGGGCTCGGAGATGTGTATAAGAGACAGGTCGTGCTGTCGTCGCTGAAATAGAAGCGGTTGTACTCGCTGGAGTCGACGAACCGCTCGCCGCTCTGCCCGGTCTTGACGCCGCTGAGCATCTGCGCGTAGTTGGAGCGGGCCGTGTCCGAGGCGGCGAAGATGAAGAAGCCGGCGCTCGCGTTTTCCTCGCTGACGGTCAGTGCCGTCAGAATGGTCGAGGTGTCGAAATCCGCGATGCTGTCGGTCGCTGTGAAGCCCGCGGTCTCGCAGGCGGCGGTGAAGTCCTCGGCGGTCACGCTGCGGCGGCCGGAACAGCCGGTCAACGCGATGCAGAAGACGAGCATCAGGGCGGTCAGCAGAAAGGGTAGCCGGTGGTTATTTCTCATGTCGTTTGCTCCTTACCGTGCAAAAAATCAGAAAGATGAGGAAAAAGCCGGTCAGGCAGCCGGCGGTGTCGAGCCAGACGTCGAGCAGGGACGAGCCGCGCCCGCTGAAGATCTGGATCGTCTCGTCGATGGCGGCGGCAAAAAAGCCGAGCACCGGAAAGTCGAGCAGCCGGCGGCCGCGCGCGAGCGGCCTGCCGTTTCGGTCCAATAGGAGGTTCAAAAGCAGGGAAAGCTCGGCGCCGAGCAGGGCGTACTCCGAAAAATGGGCCGCCTTGCGCAGCAGAAATTCGTCGACCGGCACGTGCAGAAGCTGCTCGAGCCACGCGCGCAGCGAGCCGCTCATCGCGCCCGAGGCGGCGCCGCTCTGCAGCGAATTGCCCCAGATGAACGCGAGCGTCAGCCCGATCAGCACCCCGAGGACGAGGCCCGTGCGCCGGTTGCGCCGTATTCGGTTTTGTGCTTCCAAGGCGCAGCCTCCTTTGCCGTGCATTTATAGAAATTTTACCACGCGCGGCCGCGCAGCACAATGCCGTAACAGAAATTTAATAATTTTGTGCGCCCGGAAATGGCCGGCGTAAACCTTGCGGCGGCGCGGGGAGTATGGTATACTGTAGGAAAATGGCCCGGTGCGGCCGTTTGGGATCCGGGCCGGGCGGCGCATCTGCGCAGGGCGCGTCGCCCGGGCGAATATCCAGTGCAGGAGGTGGCGGCCGTGCGGCGGACGCTCAGGAAAATAACGGCTCTGCTGACGTGCGCCGTGCTGGCGGCGTCGCTGTCGGCCTGCGGGGAGATCACGGGGCTGGACGCGCAGGCGCTGATGTCCCCCCCGCGGACGACGGCGGACCGGCAGGCGATCTACACGCTGATGTGCGGCGAGGAAAGCGACGTGACGCTGATCTACCCGAAAAACGGCGATTACCGCTCCGCGATCATCTCGCGCGACCTCAACGGCGACGGCGTCGCGGAGGTGGCCGGCTTCTGCGCCAACGGCGACGCGGGCGGCATACGCCTGCAGTTCATGACGAAGGACGCCGACGGCGCCTGGTACTCGCTCGCGCAGTTCACCTCGGCGGCGACGCAGGTGGACCGCGTGTTCTTCGGCGACCTGACCGGGGACGGCACGGAGGAGGTCGTCGTCGGCTGGGGCGACCCGCAGACCGCGACGGCCAGCGTTTCGGTCTACAGCATCGAGTCCGGCAGCGTGCGGGAGCTCTCGATGAACGCCGTGACCTACAGCGAAATGCTGCTGACGGACTTCGACGGCGACAGCGTGCAGGAGCTGTTCGTGCTGAGCACGGCGCAGGCGGGCTCCGGTGAGGAGACCGTGACGGCGCCGCTCGGGCGGCTGTACCGGTTCGACGGCGAGCAGCCGTACGTGGCGCTGACCGTGCCGCTCGACTCGGCGGTGACGCGCTATTCCGGCGCGCTGTTCACGCAGATCAACACCGCGCGCAGCGCCGTCGTGCTCGACGGCGTCAAGGCGGACGGGCGCATGGTGACGCAGGTCGTCGGTTACGACGAGGTCGCCGAGCGGCTGCTCGCGCCGCTGTCGGAGTCGGGGGCCGTGAACCCCACCGACCGGGACACGGCGGTGTCCGTCTCCGCGCGCGACATCAACGGCGACGGCGTGACCGAGCTGCCGACGGCGGCGCTCGTGATGGAGCCGGCCGAGGGCGGCGCGGCGGACTCGACCGCCTACACGGTCACGTGGAATACATACAGCCTTTCGGACAACACGCTGACGCCCGTGTGCAGCAGCATCATCAACACGGCGGAAAACTACATCGTCGTGCTGCCCGAAAGCGAGTCGCTGCTCGCCTGCGCGAACGATTCGGTCACGCGGACCTCCACCTTTTTCCGCTATGAGCGCATGGGGGCCGGGCCGATCGGCCGCGAGGACCTCTTCTCGATAACGGTCTACTCCGAGGAGGCGTGGGCCGAGCGCGGGGAAGAGGAAAAGGAAGACGAAATTTATCTGAGCGGCATGGGCGGACGGATCTATGTGCTGACGGTGCTCGACCCCTCCCTTTCGGAGGACAGCGCGCTGATCCGCGCCGTGTGCGAGGATTTTCAGATATTGAACGAGTAAGGGAGAAAGGATGCAAAGCGATGAGAAAGATCCTGGTTGCCGAGGATGAACAGAATATCCGCGAATTTGTGGTGATCAACCTGAAGCGCGCGGGCTACGAGGCCGTGGAAGCGGCGAACGGCGAGGAGGCGCTGCGCCTGTACGAGCGGGCGAACGGCGATTTCGACGTGGCGATCCTCGACATCATGATGCCCGGCGAATACGACGGCCTGGAGGTCTGCAAGCGGCTGCGCAAGCAGAGCAGCTCGATCGGCATCATCCTTCTGACGGCGAAAACGCAGGAGATGGACAAGGTCACCGGCCTGATGATGGGCGCCGACGACTATGTGACGAAGCCGTTCAGCCCGTCGGAGCTTGTGGCGCGCGTGGATGCGGTCTACCGCCGCGTCGCGCAGTTTTCCCACGCGGCCGAGCCGAACTTTTCGGAGGAGCTGCGCTCGGGCGCGTTCGTGCTGAACCTGCGCAACCGCTCGTTCACGAAGAACGGCAGGCCGGTGGAGCTGACGCAGGTGGAGTTCCAGATCATGGAATACTTTTTCTCGAACATCGGCAAGGCGCTCAAGCGCATCGACATTTTAAAGCATGTCTGGGGCAGCGGCTACGTCGGCGAGGAAAAGATCGTGGACGTCAACATCCGGCGCCTGCGCATGAAGATTGAGGATGAGGCGAGCAGCCCGCGCCATATCGTGACCGTGTGGGGCGTCGGCTACCGCTGGGACCAGTAAGACAGGGGAGAGGCACGTGCAGACGAAGAAAAAACGGGAGGGTACCGTGTTCCGCAACGGGATCGCCCGCCGCTGGCTTTTGAACAGCCTCGGCGTGATGATCCTGCTGCTTGCCGCGTGCATCACGGCGCTTTCGTTCGTCGTGCAGAGCTACGCGTACAACGGCATCCAGATGACGCTGGTCGGCCGCAGCGACGAGCTGCCCACCGTGCTTTCCTCCAGCATGAAGACGGTGAACGAATTCAACGCCGCGGCGCGCAGCTACACGGAGAATTTCCCCGACAAGAACCTGATGGAGGTCATGGCGGTCAGCCGCACCGGCAAGATCCTCTCGACCTCGACGGGCTTTGCGCCGGACCAGACGCAGACGATGCCGGACTACGAGAGCGCGATGCACGCGTCCTCCGGCTACGGCTACTGGATCGGCAAGCTCACGAGCGGCGAAAAGGTCATGGCGATCACGCGCGTGGTGCGCGGCGCGAACGGCGCGGTGCTCGGCGCGGTGCGGTACGTCGTCTCGATGGAGCGCGCCGACCGGCAGATCACCTTTGTGGTGCTGTGCCTCGTCGGCGTCGGCATTCTGATCATCGCGCTCGTCACGCTTTCCGGCCTGTACTTTGTGCGCTCGATCGTCAAGCCGATCCGCGCGCTGAACGCCACGGCCGAGAAGATCGCGCAGGGCAATTTCGACGTGCGCGTCAAGAAGGACAAGAACGACGAGATCGGCGCGCTGTGCGAGTCGATCAACGACATGGCCGCGGAGCTCGGCGCGGCGGAAAAGATGAAGAACGACTTCATCTCCTCCGTCTCCCACGAGCTGCGCACGCCGCTGACGGCCATCAAGGGCTGGGCGGAGACGATCCAGAGCGGCGGCGTCGGGCGCGAGACGTATGAAAAGGGCATGAGCGTCATCATCCGCGAGTCGGAGCGCCTCTCCGGCATGGTGGAGGAGCTGCTCGACTTTTCGCGCATGCAGAGCGGCCGCATGCGGCTGATCATGAACAAAATCGACCTGCTTGCGGAGCTGGACGAGGCGGTGTACATGTTCACCGACCGCGCCCGCACCGAGCACAAGACGCTGATCTACGACGAGGAGGACACGATGCTTTCGCCGATCCTCGGCGACGTCAACCGGCTGCGGCAGGTCTTCATCAACATCATCGACAACGCCCTGAAGTACACGAACCCGGGCGGCACCGTGCGCGTTGCGGCGTATGAGGACGACGGCTTCATCCGCGTTGTCATCAAGGACAACGGCTGCGGCATCCCGGCCGAGCACCTGCCGAACGTGAAGCGGAAGTTCTACAAGGCGAACCAGAACGTGCGCGGCAACGGCATCGGCCTTGCCGTCGCGAACGAAATCATGGAGCTGCATTCCGGCTCGCTCGACATCGACAGCCAGGAGGGCATCGGCACGACGGTGATCATCACGATCCCGACGATGAAGAAGCTCGAGACGAACCCGGAGCTTTCCAATACGACGAAGATCCCGTCCGTCACGGGGCGGGTGCAGGTCGTCGAGCGCAAGCAGGGCGACTGATCTCTTTTTTCAGAAAGGACAAGCACATGACAAAACGCGTTACCTCCATCGGCGGCCAGGCGCTGCTCGAGGGGATCATGATGGTCGGGCCGAAGAAAAACACCGCGGCTTTCTGCGACGAGGACGGCCATATCACGACGGAGGACATCACGGCGCCTTCGCTGCGGGAGAAATACCCGATTCTCAAAAAGCCGTTTCTGCGCGGCGTATTCGCGATGATCGACACGCTGCGGCTCGGCCTGAAGGCGCTGACGCTTTCGGCCGAAAAGGCCGGCCTCGAGGACGAGGCGGAGAGCGAATCGAAATTCGACCGGTGGCTCTCGGAAAAATTCGGCGACAAGGTGATGAACGCCGTCGTCATGATCGGCGGCGTGCTCGGCGCGGCGCTCGCGATCGTGCTGTTCTTCTTCCTGCCGACCGTGCTGTTCAACTGGCTGGAGCCGCTTCTCGGCGCGTGGTTCAGCGGCTGGCGGTCCGTGTTCGAGGGGCTGCTGCGCATCCTGATCTTCGTCGGCTACATCGTGCTCGTTTCGCGCATGCCGGAGATCAACCGCACGTTCCGCTACCACGGGGCCGAGCACAAGACGATCTTCTGCTATGAAAACATGCTGCCGCTTACGGTGGAAAACGTGCGCAGGCAGAAGCGCTTCCACCCGCGCTGCGGCTCGAGCTTCATGATCCTCATGCTGCTGATCGGCATCCTGATCGGCTTTTTCATCCCGTTCGAAAACCCGTTCCTGCGCACGGCCTGCAAGCTGCTGTGCCTGCCGCTCGTCGTCAGCATCGGGTATGAGCTCATCAAGCTCTGCGGGCGGCACGACAACCTCGCGACGCGCATCATCGCCGCGCCGGGGCTGTGGTTCCAGCGGCTGACGGTCAAGGAGCCGGACGACAAGATGATCGAGGCGGCGATCGCCGCGATGGAGGCCGTGATCCCCGAAAACGGCGAGGACCTCGTGCGATGAGCATCCGGTCGCTGTACAACGAGGCGCGGCAGGCGCTCGGCGCGGCGTCCGACGACCCCGCGTTCGAGGCGGCCTGCCTGATGCAGCACTTTTTCGGCATGGACCGCGCGGCGGTGCTGACGCACGGTGCGCGCGAGCCGGACCCGGCGGCGGAAGCGGAATTCCGCGCGGCGGTCGGCCGGCGAACGGCCGGCGAGCCGCTGCAGTACATCCTCGGCGAGTGGGATTTCATGGCGCTGACGCTCTGCTGCGGGCCGGGCGTTCTGATCCCGCGCGACGACACGGCCGTGCTCGTGGAAGCGGCGGCCGAGCGCCTGCAGGGCGCGCAGGCGCCGCGGGGGCTGGACCTCTGCGCCGGCACCGGCGCGGTGGGGCTGATGCTCGCGCTGGAGACGGGCGCTTCGGTCACGGCCGTCGAAAAGTTCGGCGCGGCGCTCGGCTACCTGCGCGAAAACCTCGCGCGCTGCCCGCAGCTTGCGGTTGAGGCGCTGCAGGGCGACGTGCTGGAGCCGGCGTTTGCCGCGTCCGTGCCCGGCGGGCTGGACTTCATCGTGTCCAACCCGCCGTATATCGAGACGGCGGCGCTGCCGGGCCTGCAGCGCGAGGTGCAGCGCGAGCCGCAGACGGCGCTCGACGGCGGCGCGGACGGCCTCGTCTTTTACCGCGCGATCTGCGCGCTGTGGGCCGGAAAGCTGCGGCCCGGCGGTGTGCTGGCGGTCGAAATCGGCGAGGAGCAGGGCGAAGCCGTGGCGGCGCTGTTCAAAGGCGCGGGGCTTGGCGATATCCGCGTCCACAAAGACACGGCCGGTCTCGACCGCGCGGTGTCGGGCGTGCGCTGAGGGAGAGCCGGGCGCGCCGCCGGCGGATCTGCGCGGGGAAGCGCTGCCGCCCGCGGGCGAAAATATTTGGAAAAATTAAGGGAAAAGGTGATTCAAATGGTCAAGCATGTTCTGATGATCAAGCTCAAGGACAACGCGCAGGCGGAGTGTGAAAAGCTGCGCGATCTGTTCCTCACGATGAAGGGCCGCGTGCCGCAGGTGATCGACGTCGAGGCCGGCGCGGACTTCCTGCATTCGGACCGCTCGTTCGACGTCTGCCTGTACGTGACGCTCGAGAGCCCGGAGGCGCTCGAGGCCTACCAGCAGGACCCGTACCACTGCGAGGTCGTCAAGACGTATGTGGCCTCCGTGCGGGAAAAGGCGGTTGCGGTCGATTATATCGTTTGAGCTGCGGACGCTGCCGTGCGCCGGGCACCCTTCGGGGAGCGCGGTGCTTTTTTTCGGAAACGGCGCCGCGTGAAAACCGGAACAGGGGGAAACTATGGTAAGGGATATGACGAAGGGCAGCCCGGTCCGGCTGCTTCTGACGTTTGCGGCGCCGCTTCTGGTCGCCAACATCTTTCAGCAGCTTTACACGGTCGTCGATGCGGTCGTGCTCGGCCGCGGCGTCGGCGTGCGGGCGCTGGCGGCGGCCGGCTCGACCGGCTCCGTGCACTTTCTCGTGTTCGGCTTCATCACGGGCCTGACGCACGGGTATTCGATTCTGATCTCGCAGAAGTTCGGCGCGGGCAGCGCGGCCGGCGTGCGCCGGGCCGTCGCGAATTCGGCGTACATCGCGGTGCTCTCCTCGGCGGTCATCACGGTGCTGAGCCTCGTCTTTTCCCGCGGGCTGATGGAGCTGATGCAGACGCCCGCCGATATTTTTGAGGATGCGCTGCTCTACATCCGCATCATCTTCATCGGCATCTTCGCGACAGTCTTTTACAACGTGCTGGCGAGCATCCTGCGCGCGCTCGGCGACAGCGTCTCGCCGCTCGTCGTCATCCTCATCAGCTCGGCGGTCAACGTGGGGCTCGACGTGCTGTTCGTCATGGTGTTCCGCTGGGGCGTCGCGGGCGCAGCCTGGGCCACGGTGCTCGCGCAGCTGCTCTCGGGCCTGATGTGTCTTTTCGTGCTCAGCCGCATGGAGCTGATGCGGTTTGAGCAGGGGGATGCGCGGCCGGACGGCGCGATGCTCTGCGAGCTTCTGCGCCTCGGCGTGCCGGTCGGCGTCATGAATTCGGTCACGGCGGTCGGCGGCATGATCCTGCAGGGCGTCGTCAACGGCTTCGGCTCCACGACGGTCGCGGCGTACACGGCGGGCTCGAAGATCCTGTCGCTCGCCGAGCAGCCGGGCAACATTGTCGGGCTTTCCCTCGGCACGTATGTGGGGCAGAACCTCGGCGCCGGGCGGCTGGACCGCATCCGCGCCGGCGTGCGGCGCGCGATCGCGATATCGCTGTGCGTCAATGCGGTGATCGGCGCGGCGCTGATCCTGTTCGGCCGGGAGCTTGTGGCGCTGTTCGTCTCCGGCGCGGAGCAGGCGGTCATCGAGGCCTCGTACCCGTACCTCTTCGCGGTCGGCGCGATGCTGTGGGTGCTCGGCCTGCTGTTCGTGTACCGGTTTTCGCTGCAGAGCATGGGTGACACGGTGGTGCCGATGCTCTCCGGCGCGCTGGAGCTGCTTCTGCGCATTTCGATCGTCCTGCTGCTCGCCAACGTGTTCCGGCTGGGCTTTCTCTCCGTCTGCATCGCAGAGGTTTCCGCCTGGCTCGGCGCGGCGGTGCTGCTCTGCGCGACGTATTATTGCCGTGCGGCGAAGGCCGCACAGGGGGCTGTGTTGAAAAGATAAGTTTGTGAAAGGATAAGGTTTCTATGGCAAAAACAGAACGGATTCAAAGCATGACGCAGGGCCGCCCGGCGAAGCTGATCTTCACCTTCGCGATCCCGCTGATGCTCGGCAACGTCTGCCAGCAGCTTTACACGGTCGTCGATACCGCGATCGTCGGGCAGGCGCTCGGCGTCAACGCGCTGGCGGCGCTCGGCGCGGCGGACTGGCTGAACTGGCTCTGTCTCTTATACACATCTCCGAGCCCACGAGACTGCAGCTAA
>USBH01000064.1 GCA_900552925.1 uncultured Oscillospiraceae bacterium | reverse complement strand
GATGTGTATAAGAGACAGCGGGGATCGCGTCGAATACGGCGAGGGGCAGGTTGCAGGCCAGCGCCTCGGAGACCGTCAGGCCGCCCGGCTTTGTGACGATGAGGTCGGCGGCGTGCATGTAGCGCTCGACCTCCCTGGTGAACTGGACGAGCTTCGTCTTTTTCGGGGAGGTGGGCAGCTTTTCCGCAAAGCGGTTGTAGAGCTTTTCGTTGTTGCCGGTGATGATGATGATCTGCAGGTCGAGCGGCGAGGCGCACAGCTCGCTGTAAAGCTGCACGATGTTCGAGACGCCCATGCTGCCCGCCATGAAGAGCACGGTCGGCACGTCCGCGTCCAGCCCCATTTCCTGCAGCAGCTTCGGCTGGTCGCCCTTGTCGAAAAAGACGTCGTGCACGGGGATGCCGTAGGGGTAAACGCTCGCGCGCGGGATGCCGAGGCGCACGAGGTCGTCCACCATGTCCTCGCAGGCGACGACGTAGGCGTCGACGTATGGGGCGATCCATGCCTTGTGCACGCCGTAGTCGGTCATGATGCAGATCAGCGGGCAGGTGACCCTTTTGCTCTCCTTCAGGCTCGAGACCATCTCCGTGGCAAAGGGGTGCGTGCTGATGATCACGTCCGGCTGCAGCTCGTCGATGTGCGGGAAGAGCTGGTAGGCGAGCAGCTCCGAGGTGCGCGGCACGAACTCGGACAGGCCGTTGTCCTTGTTGGCCGATTTGTACAGGCGGCCGAACAGCGCGGGCGTTTTTTTGGCCATGAACAGGTAGCTGTCGCAGACGGTTTTGTCGAGGAGCTTGCCGATGCTCTTGAGGAAATCCATCTGGATGACCTCGTGGCCGGTCGTCTCCCGTATGTAGTTTTCGAGCGCCGACGCAGCGCGCAGATGGCCGCCGCCGGTCGCACAGGTCAGAATCAGAATTCTCATAAATCGCATACCGCGCCCCCGCCGTGCGGAGGCTGTCCTTTCCTTTTCAAGATCGCTGCGGGCTGAAAAAGCAGGCGGCGGGAGGTCCGGCCGCGCCTGCTGTGCGGTGTCCGCCGTGTTTGAGTCCAGTATACCATATCCCGTTTGGAATTTCCAGACGGGGCGCGGCAGGATATGGAATTTTTAAGGCACTTTTAAGAAGTTCGACTTTACAACCCGCTGCCCTGCGGGTATAATGAATTCATCCATACAGATGAAATACGAGCCGGCCGTGCGCGTGCGCGGGGCCGGAGCAATAGACGGAAACGGCGCGATGGGACGCGCTTCGTGAAAGGATGGGATCATATGGAGAAACGGGGAAGGCGGAAGCTCGTGCTTGCCGCGCTTCTTGCAGCCGCCCTGCTTGTGTGCGGCTTTACAGGCTGCCGGAATGCGGCCGTTGAGGCGGAGCCGGAAGCCACGGCGACGCCGCAGCCGGTCGAGACGTACCCGGAGGGCACGCTGATGGGCGACGTGGACATTTCCGGTATGCGCCTTGAAGAGGCCGTTGCCGCCTGCCGCGACGCGCTTGCCGAAAAATTTGCAGGCCTGACGGTGACGCTTACAATCGGCGACCAGAAGCTCGAGGTGTCGGGCAAGGACGTCGAGATCATCGATATTCTGGACAGCGCCCTGCAGAGCATCCTGCGGGACCAGGAGACGGGCGCGCACAAGCTCGCGTATACGTTGAAGCTGCCGGCGCTCGAAGAGGAGCTGACCGCGCGCAGCGACGAGTTCAAGGTCGAGTGCAAGGATGCGACCGTCGATTCGTACGATTACGACAAGGGCGAGTTCGTGTTTGCGGAGAGCGTGGACGGCCAGACGCTGAACGTTGCGGAAACCGTCGAGGCGGTCCGCAAGCAGTTTGAAAAGGGCGTGAGCGGCACGGTGAAGGCCGTGATGGATACGACGCCCGCCGAGGTGACGGTCGAGGACCTCAAAAAGGACTTCGTCAAGATCTCGGAGTTTGAGACGGTCTCCACGAACACGGCGAACGGCAACCACAACATGGGCCTTGCGCTGTCCCGCGTGAACGGCACCGTGCTTGAGCCGGGCGAAACCTTCTCGTATGAGGAGACCGTGGGCGACTCCACGAACGCCTCGACCGGCTTCCTGCCGGCGGGCGGCCTTTCGGGCGGCGCGCTCGTCGATATGTACGGCGGCGGCATCTGCCAGGCGTCCTCGACGATCTACGGCGCCGCGCTGCGTGCGGGCATGACGATCACGGTCCGCGAGTGCCACTCCACCCCGTCGTCGTACGTGCCGATCGGCCTGGACGCGACGGTCAGCTACGGCGAGCTGGACTTCCAGTTCCGCAATGATCTGGACACGCCGGTGTACATCATGGCCTGGATGGACGGCGTGACGTTGCACGTGCAGTTCTACGGCCGGCAGCCCGAGGAATGGGACAGCATCGAGGTCTATTCGGAGCAGACCGGCTCGACCCCGCCGCTGGAAACGGTCAGCTATGTGACCGATTCCAACCTCAAAAAGGGCGAAAAGGTCCTTTCGACGAGCGGAAACTGGGGCTACACGGCGGAGGCATGGCGCGACTACATCAAGGACGGCGAAGTCGTCAAGACGGAGAGCCTGCCCTCCTCGTATTACGGTGCGACCGGCGCGGTATACCGGATCGGACCGGGAACAGATGTGAACGAAAACCCTACCCCGAAGCCGACGGCAACACCGAAGCCGACGGCTGAACCCACAGCAGAACCGACCGCAACGCCCGCGCCGACGACTGCGCCGACGGCAACCCCAACCGCGGCGCCTACGCCGACTGTAGCACCGACGCCGACCCCGACGCCTGTGCCGATCGCAACGCCGACGGCTGAACCGACCGCGGAGGCGTCTACGGCCGCGCCGGCAGTGACGGCGGCCCCGGCGGAGACGCCGGCGGCGTAACGCGCGGCGGTCATACAGAAACGGAAAATTTCAAGCGGGAAAGCTTCCCCCTGCTCCTTTTCGGGCAGGGGGTCTTTCAGGAGAGGAAGAGAGAAGATGGAAAACAAGCGGCAGGCGGACGGATTCGTCCGCATCGCGGCGGCCACGCCCCCCGTCCGGGTGGCGGACTGCCCCTATAACATGGAAGAGATGTACCGGATGATCGCGGAAGCGGCGGAAAACGGCGCGGCGGTCATCGTGTTCCCGGAGCTTTCGGTGACGGGCTACACCTGCGGCGACCTGTTCAAGGACAGGAAGCTGATGGAGAGCGCCGAGGCGAGCCTTTGGGCGCTGATCGAGCGGACGAAGGACCTCAACATCCTCTGCGCGGTCGGCATCCCGGTGCCGTCGGGCGGCGCGCTGTACAACTGCGCGGCCGTGTTCTGCCGCGGCAAGCTGCTTGCGCTGCCTGCAAAGCAGAATATCCCGAATTACTCCGAGTTTTATGAGGCGCGGCATTTTTCGCCCGCTTCCGAATACGGCATGCTCCGCTTCGGCGGGGAATGGTACTCGTGCAGCAACGTGCTGGTCGAGCTTGCGCCGGACGTCGTCGTGGGCGTGGAGATCTGCGAGGACGCGTGGGTCGCCGACCCGCCGAGCGTGCGGCTTGCGCAGCTGGGCGCGACGATCATCCTGAACCTCTCGTGCAGCGATGAGATCATCGGCAAGGCGCAGTACCGGCGCGATATGCTCCGCATGCATTCGGGCCGCCTGCTCGCGGCGTACGCCTATGCGGACAGCGGCTTCGGCGAGAGCACGACCGACATGATCTTTGCCGGGCACAACCTGATCTGCGAAAACGGCACGCTGCTCGCGGAGAGCGCGCTCTTCTCGAACGGCATCACGTATGCGGACGTCGACACGGAGCGCCTCATGCAGGAGCGGCGGCGCATGAATACATGGAAAGAGGCGGCGTACTGCACGGACCTCGTCGCGGACATGACGCTGCCGCAGATCGAGACGACGCGCGTGATGAACCCCTACCCGTTCGTCCCGAAGGACGGCGCGGACCTTTCCGCGCGCTGCGAGACGATCCTGAAGATGCAGGCGACCGGCCTCGCGACGCGCCTGCGCCACATCGGCTGTAAGACGGCGGTCATCGGCCTTTCCGGCGGCCTCGACTCGACGCTCGCCCTGCTCGTCACGGCGAACGCCTTCGATATGCTCGGCCTGCCGCGGACGGGGATCCGCGCGATCTCCATGCCGTGCTTCGGCACGACGAACCGCACGAAGAGCAACGCGCAGTGCCTTGCGGAGGAGCTCGGCGTGCACTTCGACGAGATCCCGATCACGAAGGCCGTCGAGCAGCATTTCCGGGACATCGGCCACGACCCGGCCGTGCTGGACGTCACGTTTGAGAACGCGCAGGCGCGCGAGCGCACGCAGCTTCTGATGGACGTCGCGAACCAGCACGGCGGCATCGTCATCGGCACCGGCGACCTTTCCGAGCTGGCGCTCGGCTGGGCGACGTACAACGGCGACCACATGTCGATGTATGCGGTGAACGCGTCGATTCCGAAGACGCTCGTGCGCCACCTGGTGCGCTACGCGGCGGAGCACGGCGGCGAAGCGCTGCGCCGCGTGCTGCTCGACATCCTCGACACGCCGGTCAGCCCGGAGCTTCTGCCGCCGAAGGACGGCGAGATCTCGCAGAAGACCGAGGACCTCGTCGGGCCGTATGAGCTGCACGATTACTTTTTGTATTATATGCTGCGCTTTGGATTTACGCCGCGTAAAATATATGCGATGGCGCTGCGCTCCTTTGCGGGGATGTACGACGCGGAGACGATCAAAAAGTGGATGCGCACGTTCTACCGCCGCTTCTTCATGCAGCAGTTCAAGCGCTCCTGCCTGCCGGACGGCCCGAAGGTCGGCTCGGTGACGCTTTCGCCGCGCGGGGATTTCCGCATGCCGAGCGACGCGTGCAGCCGGATCTGGCTGGAGGAGATCGAGACGCTCTGAGCCGCAGAGCGCGGGAAACCCCGCACGGCGGAGCGGTTTTGCAATTTTTTTGGTTGACCGGTGCGGCGGGCTGTGCTACGATGGATTTGAGCGGCGGCTGACGGTATGCGCGGCGCCGGCGTGCGCCTGTCCGGCGCGCGGGAAAGGAAACAGAGATGCATATACTGGTTACGGTTGAAACGAAGCCGCACCACCGCGCGCTGCTGGAAGCGGCCGCGCCGCAGGCGGCGTTCGTCTATAAGGAAAGCGGCGTGGCGCGCGCGGATGTCGAAAAGGCCGACGTCCTGCTCGGCAATGTCAGCCCGGCGCTCCTCAGCCCGAAGGACAAGCTGCAGTGGATGCAGACGGCGAGCGCCGGCGTGGACGGCTACATCCACGGCTGTTTGCCGCAGGGCGCGGTGCTCACGAATGCGACCGGCGCGTACGGCCTCGCGATTTCGGAATACATGGTCGCCGTCTGGCTGATGCTTCTGAAGAAACTGCACAGCTACCGCGACGCGCAGCCCGCCGGCGCGTGGACGGATCTCGGTCCGGTCGCGTCGGCGTGGAATTCCACGGTGCTTGTGCTCGGTCTCGGCGACATCGGCGGCGAGTTCGCAAAGCGCGCCAAGGCGCTCGGCGCCCGCGTGATCGGCGTGCGGCGCGCGGGGGTGGACAAGCCGGACTTTGTCGACGCGCTGATCCACACCGACCGGCTCGACGAATACCTGCTGCAGGCGGACTGCGTGGCGATCACGCTGCCCGGCACGGCGCAGACCCGGAACATGTTCGACGCGGCGCGCATCGCGAAGATGAAGGACGGCGCGATCCTCCTGAACGTCGGCCGCGGCACGATCGTCGATTCGGCGGCGCTGTGCGCGGCGCTCGAGCGCGGGAAGCTCGCGGGCGCGGCGCTCGACGTCACCGACCCGGAGCCGCTTCCGGCGGACCATCCGCTCTGGAAGCAGAAAAACGCGGTGATCACGCCGCATGTCTCCGGCGGCTTCCACCTGCAGGAGACGCACGAGCGGATCATCCGCATCATGGCGGAAAACCTGCGGGCGTTCTGCGCCGGCGCGCCGCTGCGGAACGTGGTCGATTTCGAAACCGGTTACCGGAAATTATAAGCGAAAGAATTTTAAAATGATGCCAAAGGAAATCTATCTGGACAACAGCGCCACGACGCGTGTCTCCAAGGCCGCGGCGGAGAAGGCGCTCTATATGATGACGCAGTGCTACGGCAACCCCTCCTCGCTGCACAGCATGGGCTTTGCGGCGGAGAAGGAGATGTCCGCAGCGCGTGCGGTCATTGCGGAAAAGCTCGCGGCGCAGCCGAACGAGATCTACTTCACCTCGGGCGGCACGGAGAGCGACAACCTCGCGATCCTCGGCGCGGCGCACGCCAAAAAGCGCGCCGGGAACCGCATCGTGACGACGGCGATCGAGCACCCGGCGGTGCTGCGCACGATGGAAGCGCTGGAGCGCGAGGGCTTCGAGGTCGTCTACGTCGAGCCGGAGCCGGACGGCAACATCCCGGCGGAAAAATTTGCGGCGGCGATCGACGCGAAAACGGTGCTCGTCAGCGTCATGGCGGTCAACAACGAGACCGGCGCGGTGCTGCCGCTGCGCGAAATCGCCGGGATCATCCGGCGGAAGAAAGCGCCGGCGCTGTTCCACACCGACGCCGTGCAGGCGTTCTGCAAGCTGCCGCTCTCGATGAAGCGGCTCGGGCTGGACCTCGTGACCGTTTCGGGCCACAAGGTGCACGCGCCGAAGGGCGTCGGCGCGCTCGCGGTGCGCAGCGGCGTGCGCATCCTGCCGCACAGCTTCGGCGGCGGGCAGGAGAAGAACCTGCGCCCCGGCACGGAGGGCGTGCCGCAGATCTGCGCGTTCGGTGCGGCGGTGCGCGAAATGATGCCGGAGCGCGCGGCGGAGGCTTCGGTGCGCGCGGTGCGCGACCATCTGCTCGAGCGGCTCGCCGCGATGGAGGCCGTGGAGATCAACTCGCCGGAGGACGCCTCGCCGTATATCGTGAACCTCTCGGCCGGGCGCGTGCGCGCCGAAACGATGCTGCACTTTCTGGCCGAGCGGAACATATTTGTCTCGAGCGGCTCGGCCTGCGGAAAGGCGAAGCCGAGCCATGTGCTGCAGGCCATGCGCCTGCCCGCCGCGCGGGTCGAAACGTCGCTGCGCGTCAGCCTGTCGGCGGAAAATACAGCGGAAGAAATCGACGCGTTTGCCGACGCTTTGCGCATCGGCATGGAGACGCTGTCGCACGCATAGATAAAAAAAGCGCGCGGGAGAAGGGCCGGCGCGCAGCGGGGCGGCGGGACGGCCGCGGCCCGCAGGTTAAGGATTGGTGGTTGAAAACATGCAGGAAGTGATTCTGGTCAAGCTCGGCGAAATCGTCCTCAAGGGGCTGAACCGCCGGGTCTTCGAGGACCGGCTTTTGAAAAATATCCGGCGGCGCATCCAGCGCGCCGGCAATTTCGACGTGTATTCGATGCAGTCGACGATCTACATCGTCCCGAAGGATGCGGACGCGGACATCGACGAGGCCGAGGAGCGCGTGGCGAAGGTGTTCGGCGTGATCGGCTACACGCGCGCGTGCGTCTGCCCGAAGGCGATGGACGCGATCCTCGAGACCGCGCCGCAGTACCTCGAGGAGACGCTCGCAGAGGTCCGGACCTTCAAGGTCGAATCGAAGCGCGCGGACAAGAAGTTCCCGCTCGACTCGATGCAGATTTCCCGCGAGGTTGGCGGCGCGCTGCTGCGCGCGAACCCGCACCTCTCGGTCGACGTGCACAACCCGGACATCGTCGTGCGCGTCGAGATCCGCGAAAAGGGCGCGTACATCCACGGCGAGACGAAGCCCGGCGCGGGCGGCATCCCGGTCGGCACCGGCGGCCGCGCGGCGGTCCTCATCAGCGGCGGCCTCGACAGCCCGGTCGCGGCGTGGATGATGACGAAGCGCGGCGTCGAGCTGACGGCGATCCACTTCGCGAGCCCGCCGTATACGAGCGAGCGCGCGCACGAAAAGGTCGTGGCGCTGCTCAAAAAGGTCGGCGAGTACGCGGGGCGCATCGAGATGATCACGGTGCCGTTCACGAGAATCCAGGAGGAAATCCGCGACAAGTGCCCCGAGGAGCTTGCGACGGTCATCATGCGCCGCTTCATGATGCGCGCGGCCGAGCGCATCGCGCGCGAAAAGGAATGCAGCGCGCTGATCACCGGCGAAAGCCTCGGCCAGGTCGCGAGCCAGACGATCCAGGCGATCGCCTGCACGGACGCCGCGGCGAACATGCCGGTTTTCCGGCCGCTGATCGGCAGCGACAAGGCGGAGATCGTGGCGCTCGCGCACCGCATCGACACGTACGACATTTCGATCGAGCCGTACGAGGACTGCTGCACGGTGTTCACGCCGCGGCACCCGCGCACGCGCCCGACGCTGTACCTCGTCGAGACCGCGGAAAAGAACCTCGACGTGGAGGCGCTGCTCGAGGACTGCCTTGCGCAGGTCGAAGTGCGCCATCTGTAAAATCCGGGAAGAAGGGAATTTGCCATGCAGGCTGAAGTTTTATCGGTCGGCACCGAGCTGCTGCTCGGCCAGACCGTCAACACCGATACGACGATCGTGGCGAAGGCGCTGTCGATGCTTGGCATCGACCTGCTGTATGCGGCGGTCGTCGGCGACAATGTGAAGCGGCTCGAAAAGGCCGTGCACGACGCGCTCGAGCGCAGCGACATCCTGATCACGACCGGCGGCCTCGGGCCGACCGGCGACGACCTGACAAAGGAGACCGTCGCGGCGGCTTCGGGCAAAAAGCTCGTGCCTGTCTCTTATAGACATCTCCGAGCCCACGAGACTGCAGCTAATCTCGTATGCC
>USBH01000063.1 GCA_900552925.1 uncultured Oscillospiraceae bacterium | reverse complement strand
AGATGTGTATAAGAGACAGCAACATCCCGATCGGCTCGCTGAAGCTGCACGACACGCTCAGCACGCTGAATCAGGAGAGCAACGCGTTTTACCCCGTGATCGAGGAGTACCTCGACATCGTCTTCAACCGCGTCGACATCTCCCCCGAAGAGATCCGCAGCATCGTGCTGACCGGCTCCGACCTCGACCTTGTCGCCTTTGCCTGCGGCGCGGAAAAGAGCGGCGACCTGTACACGATCTCCGCCAAGAAGCTGCGCGCCGCCTACAACGAGGTGCGCTCGATGTCGTATTCCGCCATCGCCCGCCGCTACAACATTTCGGAGGACCGCGCGGAGATCCTCTACACGGCGCTTTCGATCTACACCGGCATGCTGCGCCTTTCGCTCGATCAGGCCAAGATCGTCTGCCCGGACGTCGACATCTGCGACGTGATCACGCGGCACATGCTCGTGCCCGGCGCACAGAAGGACTACGAGGCGCAGACGCGCACGAGCGCCATCGTTTCGGCGCGGCGCCTTGCCGGCAAATACAACTGCCACGGCGTGCACTCGGCGGCGGTCGCCGCTTTCGCGACGGCGCTCTTCGACAAGATGAAGAAGGTGCACGGCCTTTCCGAGGACAAAAAGCTCATTCTGGAGCTTGCGGCGGTCCTGCACAGCTGCGGCCAGTACATCAACGTGCGCACGCATACGCAGTGCTCGTTCGACCTCATCAAGAACTTCGACATTTTCGGCCTGACGAGCGAACAGCTCCTGCTGACGGCGTTCGTCTCCGGCTACAATGAATTCGCCGTGCCGGGCAGCTCCGACTACCGCTACCTGCGGCTTTCCGAGGAGAAGCGGCTCGAAATCGCAAAACTCGTCGCGATCTTCCGCCTCTCGAACGCGCTCGACAAATCGAAGCGGCAGAAGCTGCGGCTCAACAAGATCAAAATCACAAACGACAAGCTGGAGATCAAGGTGGACACGGCCGACAACGCGCTGCTCGAAAAATGGGCGTTTGAGGAGTGCGCCGGCTTCTTCAAGGAGGTCTTCGGCCTCAGCCCCGAGCTGCACATCCGCTCCAATCTGCTTTGATACCTGGAAGGAAGGTGGTCGCCCCATGGCACCCGAAAAGAAAAAATATTACTACAACCGCGAGCTCAGCTGGATGGACTTCAACGCCCGCGTGCTCGAGGAGGCCCAGAAAAAAGACAACCCGATCATGGAGCGCCTGCGCTTTCTGGCGATAACCGGCTCCAACCTCGACGAATTCTTCATGGTGCGCGTCGCCGGCGTCAAGGTGCAGGTGCGCACCGGCTACACGAAGCCGGACGATTCCGGCCTGACGCCGAAGGAGCTGCTCGCGGCGCTCGAGGAAAAGACGCACGCCTTTATGGACAAGCAGTACTCCTGCCTGTACCGCTCGATCCTGCCGGCGCTCAAGAAGCAGGCCGATATGGAGTTCCTGCCGCCGGACAAGATGAACGACGAGCAGCTGCAGTTTATCGGCGAGTACTTCCACCGCGTCCTGTTCCCCGTGCTCACGCCGCTCGCCGTGGACAGCAGCCGCCCGTTCCCGACGCTCGCGAACAAGAGCCTGAACCTCGCGGTGCGCCTGACCTCCAAGGAGAACAAGGGCGAAAAGTGCTTCGCCGTCGTGCAGGTGCCCTCCATCCTGCCGCGCTTCAAGGAGCTGCCGAAGAACGGCGAAACGCGCTGCTTCGCGCTTCTGGAGGACATCATCACCTATTACCTCGAGGAGCTGTTTGAGCTGCACGAGATCAAGGCGGTGTGCCCGTTCCGCATCACGCGCAACTCCGACCTCACGATCGACGAGGAAGCCGACGACTTCATGTACGAGATCCAGAAGTCGATCAAGCGCCGCAAGCGCGGCCGCCCCGTGCGCCTTGAGATCCTGCAGCACACGGACGGCGACACGCGGAAGTTCCTCATCAAAACGCTCGACATTGCCGAAAACGAGGTCTACGAGCTGCCGGGACCGATCGACCTGACGTTCTTCTCGAAGTTTGCGGGCCTGCCCGGCTGCGAGCGCTTCTCCTTCGCGCCGATCCGCCCCACCTCCCCGGCGGGCGACTTCTGGGGCTACACCGATATTTTCGAGGCGATCCGCGAGGGCGACCGCCTTGTGCACCACCCCTACGAGACGTTCGACTGCGTCGTGCAGTTCATCGCGCAGGCCGCCGAGGACGAGGACGTGCTCGCGATCAAGCAGACGCTGTACCGCGTCAGCGGCAATTCGCCGATCATCGCCTCGCTGATCCGCGCCGCCGAAAACGGCAAGCAGGTCACGGTGCTCGTCGAGCTCAAGGCGCGCTTTGACGAGGAGAACAACATCAACTGGGCGCGCAAGCTGGAAAAGGCCGGCTGCCACGTCATCTACGGTCTCACCGGCCTCAAGACGCACTGCAAGATCGCGCTCGTCGTGCGCCGCGAGGAGGACGGCATCCGCCGCTACCTGCACCTCGGCACCGGCAACTACAACGACTCCACGGCAAAGATCTACACGGACCTCGGCCTCTTTACCTGCCGCGAGTCGTTCGGCTCGGACGCCTCCTCCCTCTTCAACGTCATCACCGGCTATTCGCGGCCGCCCGAATACCAGCACTTCATCGTCGCGCCGCACGGCATGCGCAGCTTCTTCGTCTACATGATCCGCCAGGAGATCGAAAACGCGAAGAAGGGCCTGCCGAGCGGGATCACGGTCAAGGTCAACTCGCTCGTCGACCCCGAGCTCATCGAGCTGCTCTACGAGGCGTCGCAGGCCGGCGTGCAGATCAAGATGATCGTGCGCGGCATCTGCTGCCTGATCCCGGGCATCGAGGGCGTCAGCGAAAACATCACGGTCATCAGCATTGTCGGGCAGCTGCTCGAGCACAGCCGCATCTTCCGCTTTGAAAACGCGGGCAACCCGCGCATCTACATGGGCAGCGCCGACTGGATGCCGCGCAACCTCGACCGCCGCGTCGAGCTCGTGTTCCCGATCGAGGACGAAAAGCAGAAGGCGCGCGCCTTCTCGATCCTCGACACGATGCTCAGCGACACGACGAACGCGCGCTACATGCAGAGCGACACGAGCTACGTGCACGTCGACCTGCGCGGCAAGCAGAAGATCAGCTCTCAGCTCACCTTTTACCGCGAGGCGCAGGAACGGCTCAAGGCGCTGCAGGCCATTGAAAAGGACAGCGTTCTGATTCCGATCCACTCGGCGGACGAATAAACATACAGAAAGGTTGAAGGAACATGAAAAGAATCGGTATTTTGACAAGCGGCGGCGACTGCCAGGGCCTGAACGCCTCGATCCGCGGCGTTGCGAAGTCCCTCTACGAGGAGTTCGGCGACAACGTCGAGATCTACGGCATCAAGGACGGCTACAAGGGCCTGATCTTCGGCGAATACAAGCTGATGAAGCCCGAGGACTTCTCCGGCATCCTGACGCTCGGCGGCACGATTCTCGGCACCTCGCGCCAGCCGTTCAAGCTCATGCGCGTCATCGACGAGAACAGCGTCGACAAGGTCAAGAACATGAAGGACAACTACAGGAAGATGAACCTCGACTGCCTTGTGATCCTCGGCGGCAACGGCACGCAGAAAACCGCAAACCTGCTGCGCGAGGAGGGGCTCAACGTCGTCTCCCTGCCCAAGACGATCGACAACGACGTCTGGGGCACCGACATGACCTTCGGCTTCCACAGCTCCGTCGAGATCGCGACGAACGTCATCGACTGCATCCACACGACGGCCACCTCGCACGGTCGCATCTTCTGCGTGGAGATCATGGGCCACAAGGTCGGCTGGCTGCCGCTTTACGCGGGCATCGCGGGCGGCGCGGACGTGATTTTGATCCCGGAGATCCCGTATGATATTGACAAAGTGGCAAAAACGTTGAATAATAGAATTGCGAAGGGAAAGAAGTTTTCCATCCTCGCCGTCGCGGAGGGCGCGCTCTCCAAGGAGGAGGCCGCCATGAAGAAGAAGGACTTCAAGAAGGCGCGCGCCGACATGAAGCACCCCTCGATCGTCTACCGCATCGCCGATGAGCTCTCCACGCGCGTCGACAATGAGATCCGCGTCTGCGTGCCCGGCCACTTCCAGCGCGGCGGCAGCCCGTGCGCCTACGACCGCGTGCTCTCCACGCGCTTCGGCGCGGCGGCCGCAAAGCTGATCCGCGACAAAAACTACGGCAACATGGTCGGCCTTGTCAACGGCAAGATCGTCCCCGTGCCGCTCGGCGAGGTCGCCGGCAAGCTCAAGACCGTTCCGGTCGACTGCGAGGAGGTTCTCGCGGCCAAGGAGATCGGCATTTCCTTCGGCGATTAAAACACTCCGGGAAGTTCCGGGAAAGGTTGTATTTGAAATGAAATATTCCGTCAGTTCCTACAGCTACATGAAGATGATCCGCGCCGGCGAAATCACGCCGTTCGAGGTCATTGCCAGGACGAAGGAGCTCGGCTTCGACGCGATCGAGTTCGTCGACTTTGTCGACTTCCTCCCGCTGCCCGAAGAGGAGCGCCCGGCCTACGCCGAAAAGATCCGCGCGGAAGCGGACCGCCTCGGCCTTGAGATCTCGAGCCTCACGATCGGCGCCGACTTCATCAACGGCTGCGACGGCGACTTCGAAAAGGAAGTCGAGCGCGTCAAGAAGTTCGTCGACATCGGCCGCATCCTCGGCGTCAAGCGCATGCGCCACGACGCAACGGTCGGCTACCCGGTGGATTCCGATAAATACTGCGCGTTCGACACGCTGATCCCCCGCCTTGCCGAGGGCTGCCGCCGCGTCACCGAGTACGCCGAGCAGTTCGGCATCCGCACGATGATTGAGAACCACGGCTTCTATGCGCAGGATTCCGAGCGCGTTGAGAAGCTGTATACGGCGATCAACCACAAGAATTTCGGCCTGCTCTGCGACATGGGCAACTTCCTGTGTGCCGATGAAAACCCGGCGATGGCCTTTGCGCGCGTCGCGCCGTACGCGATCTACGTCCATGCGAAGGACTTCATCGTCAAGCCCTTCGACGCGTGCGACCCGGGCGAGGGTGCTTTCCGCTCCCGCGGCGGCAACTTCCTGCGCGGCACGATCGTCGGCCACGGCAACGTGCCGGTCAAGCAGTGCCTGTACCAGCTCAAGAGAGTCGGCTACGACGACTACATCTCCATCGAGTTCGAGGGTATGGAGCCTGCGTTCGAAGCGCTGCGCATCGGCCTTGCGAACCTCAAGCGCTACTGGTCCGAGCTCTGATTTTGGAGTCCTCCCGTCCCGCACCGCCCGGTGCGGGACTTTTTCTTGCAAACGGCGCGCCTTTGTAGTATAGTAAAGGCACGAAAATCACAAAACAGGAGCTGTATTTTTATGTCCGTCAAGGAAAAGTTTTTGGATTACGTCCGCTTCGACACACAGTCCGACGAAACCTCTGCCACCATCCCCTCCACGGAAAAGCAGAAAACGCTCGGCGCGCACCTCGTCGAGGAAATGCAGCGCATCGGCATCGCGGACGCCCGCATGGACGAGCACGGCTACGTTTACGGCTCGATCCCGGCAAACTGCGAAAGGAAGAACACGATCGGCTTCATCGCGCACATGGACACCTCCCCGGATTTCAGCGGCAAGGACGTGAAGCCGCGCGTCATCGAGCAGTATGACGGCGGCGACATCGTGCTGAACGAAGCGCTCGGCATCGTCACGTCCGTTTCGGATTTCCCGGCACTTCAAAAGCGCGCGGGCAAAACGCTGATCGTCACCGACGGCACGACGCTGCTCGGCGCGGACGACAAGGCCGGCATCGCGGAGATCCTGCAGATGGCCGAGGAGATCCTCCGCGACGATCTGCCCCACGGCACGGTGAAGATCGCCTTCACGCCGGACGAGGAGATCGGCAACGGCCCGGTGAAGTTCGACGTCGCGGGCTTCGGCTGCGACTTCGCCTACACCGTGGACGGCGGCGACCTCGGCGAGCTCGAGTACGAAAACTTCAACGGCGCTTCGGCGCACGTCGCGGTCAAGGGCCTCAGCGTCCATCCCGGCAGCGCAAAAAACAAGATGATCAACGCGATGACCGTCGCGATGGAGTTCGCCTCCCTTCTGCCGAAGCACGAGGTGCCGGAAAACACCGAGGGCTACGAGGGCTTCGCGCACCTCGTCGGCATGCAGGGCGAGATCGAGCACGCGACGCTCGACTACATCATCCGCGACCACGACCGGGCGCTCTTTGAAAACCGCAAGGAGAAATTCCGCCTTGCCGCGGATTTCCTGAACCGCAAGTACGGCCGCGCGCTCGTCACCGTCGAGCTGAAGGACACCTACTACAACATGAAGGAAAAGATCCTGCCGCACATGGAGATCATCGAGACCGCCAGGGCCGCGATGCTGAAGAACGGCGTGGAGCCGAACATCATCCCGATCCGCGGCGGCACCGACGGCGCGCGGCTCTCCTTCATGGGCCTGCCCTGCCCGAACCTGTGCACCGGCGGCGAAAACGCCCACGGCAAGCACGAGTTCGCCGTGCTCGAGGACATGGAGAAAATCGTGGACATTCTGAAGACCATCGTCGAGATCGTGGAGTGATCGGAAAGGAGCAAACCATGCTGCGTTTTGGCACAGTCGGCACGAGCTGGATCACTGACAGCTACATCGAGGGCGCGCTCGACAGCGGGCTCTGGTCCCTTGCGGCCGTCTATTCGCGCACGCGCGAAAAGGGCCTCGCCTTCGGCGCGAAATATGGCGTCGATACCGTGTTCACCGACCTGGAGGAAATGGCGGCGAGCGACGCGATCGACGCGGTCTACATCGCGAGCCCCAACAAGCTGCACACCGCGCACGCGCGCGTCTTTCTCGAGCACGGCAAGCACGTGATCTGCGAGAAGCCGCTCGCTGCGCACGCCGACGAGGTGCGCGCACTGCAGGCGCTGGCCGCAGAGCGCGGGCTCGTTTACCTCGAGGCGATCATGTTCATGCACCTGCCCCAGCGCCGTCTGCTCGAGGCGGCGCTCGGAAAGATCGGCCCGGTCACGATGGCGAAAATCGATTTCTGCCAGCGCTCGTCAAAGTACGACGCGTACCTTGCGGGCAATCTGCCGAACATCTTCAACCCGGTGCTCGAGACCGGCGCGCTGATGGACCTCGGCGTCTACTGCGTTTACCCGGCGCTCCACCTGTTCGGCGAGCCGGAAAACATGCAGATCACCGCGCGGCTGCTCGATTCGGGCGCCGACGGCAGCGGCATCGTCGCGATGCAGTACCCGAACAAGCTCGTGAACCTCGTCTACTCGAAAATCGGGCAGGCCGGCGCGAACACCGATTTTCAGGGCGACCGCGGCACCGTTTCGGTCGAGTCGATCTCCCGGCTTGCGAACATCGAGATCGTCTACAACGACGGCACGCGGGAAAAGGTCTGCGGCGAAGAGCCGAAGTACAAGCTGATGGGCTATGAGGCGAAGGATTTCTACCGGTACATCACCGAGCCGGAGGCCTCCGCTACGGAATACGCCGCATGCCGGGCGCTCGCCTGCAGGGTTTCCGCCTGCATGGAAAAGCTGCGGGCCGACGGCGGCATCCGCTTCCCGTCCGACCGGTAAAGCAAACACAAGTGAAAAAGCACGGAGACCGCCCGCCTTCCGTGCTTTTTTGATAGAAATCTTTTGTTTTGTGACTGCGTCACAGAAATTCCCATCGATCCGCGTTATAATCTGAAAAAACAAAGATAAAGATAAGGATGGGAAAAGCCATGTTATTCAACTTGTTTAGCCGCAGAGATATCAACCAGGGCGTCGAGGAATGGAGGAACACCAAGGGCGCTGTTCTGCTCGACGTCCGCACCCAAAACGAGTACGCCGGCTGCCACATCGACGGCAGCGTGAATATCCCGCTCGACAGGCTGGATACGATCGGCGGGCGTGTCCCGGACAAGGCGACGCCCATATTCGTCCACTGCCTGAGCGGCGGCAGAAGCGCAAGCGCCGCGGCGTACCTGAAACGGAACGGGTACAGCCGCGTATATGATATCGGCGGCATCAACGCTTACAGAGGAGAAACCGTATAATGCAGTATCTTATCTCATTTCTGGAGGGGATCATCACGTTCGTGTCCCCCTGTCTTTTGCCGATGCTCCCCATCTACGTCTCATACTTTGCAGGCGGCAGCGAAAGGAACCTCAAGCGGATCATCAAAAACGCTCTGGGCTTCATCCTCGGGTTCACCGTCGTGTTCGTCCTTTTGGGCGCGCTGGCCGGGACCTTCGGCAGGCTCCTGCGCGAGCATCAGGTGATCGTCAACATCATCACGGGTCTGATCGTCATCTTCTTTGGCCTCAATTTTCTCGGCGTTTTCAAGCTCACGCTGTTCAAGGGGACGAAGGGCGCAAAAACCGACAATCTGGGGTTCTTCTCCTCCGTTTTGTTCGGCATCGTCTTCTCGATCGGCTGGACGCCCTGCGTCGGCGCTTTCCTCGGGTCGGCGCTGATGCTCGCCACAAGCCAGGGCAACATGCTGGAAGGCGTCGTGATGCTGCTGCTGTATTCTTTGGGGCTCGGGATCCCGTTTTTCGTCAGCGCGATTCTCATCGACCGGCTGAAGGGCGCATTCACCTTCATCAAAAAGCATTACCGGGTCATCAACATCGTCAGCGGCGCTTTCCTCGTGGTCATCGGCGTGCTGATGGCAACCGGGCTGTTCGGCCAGTTCCTGGCGCTGCTGTCCTAGGACTGTCTCTTATACACATCTGACGCTGCCGACGAATTAGACG
>USBH01000062.1 GCA_900552925.1 uncultured Oscillospiraceae bacterium | reverse complement strand
ATCTACACCGTCTAATTCGTCGGCAGCGTCAGATGTGTATAAGAGACAGGTGTCCTTCATATCCAGCTTGCTCTGCTGCCGGAGGATGCGGATGGTCTCCGAGCAGATCAGCGCTTTTTCGGCGCTGTACTCGAGGATCTCCAGATTCAGGTTGTTGTGGATTTTGAGCTGGTCGGCGACGAACGAGCGGTTTTCCGCCTCGCGCATGACGGTGGAGGAGACGACGCGCACGTTCTTGCAGCCGTAGTCGGCCAGCGCAGCGGTGAATTTTTCGAGAATGGACGAGAGCAGGCGCAGGCCTTCAAAGCTGATCCGCCCATCGTTGAATACTTCGTGTCCGAGATAAACAGGGTATTCCAGCGCGTCCAGCGTTTCGATCTCTCCGCGGCGCAGCTGGGATACGCGCATGCGCACGGCGCTGGAGCCGATTTCGATGACAGCCGCAGGGCCGCCCGCGCTTTTTTTGTTCAAATCAGGGCACCACCTTTCGGAAGGTTTCATTATATCTATCATTATACCAAGGTTTCGGGGAAAAAGCACTAGGCATTTGTGTTTTTTTACAGAAAAATTACAGGCCGGCGGGGGCAAAAACAAAGGCAAAAAAATTTGAAAATACCCCTTGATTTTTTGCGGTATATGCGTTATAATATCGAAGTCGCCATGGAGAGGTATTCTAATTGGTAAGGAGCCACATTGGAAATGTGGTGTGCCGCAAGGCATTGTGCGTTCGAGTCGCATCCTCTCCGCCAGAAAAGCGCTGATGCATCTGCATCGGCGCTTTTGTCATTTTCGCAGCTGATTTTTGAGAGAAAGGAAGCGGTCCGCATGCCGCACGCGGCCGTCACGATGATCCCGGGCAGAAGCGAGGCGGTAAAATTCGACCGATGAAAACGCCATGTACATCCACGCGGATTTCTAAAGAAAAGCCCCCGCTGCAGGCTGCTGCTTCGGCCTGCGGCGGGGGCTGATTTCACTTTTTTGCTTTATACGGCTTATGCGTTTTTATGCTTCTGCATGTAGGCGGCAAATTTCTGCCAGTCCTCGCGGCTGAGGTAGTGGCTGCCCGCGCGGAGGTGGTAGCCGATATCGCCCGCGTGCAGGCAGTCGCCCGGCTGAAGCGGCTCGCGGTCCAGCTGCAGCCCGCGGCAGCCGTGCGCTTCAAAGGCCGGGGAGGCGGCAAGGCACGCGCGCAGCTCCGACTGCGGGTCGGCCCAGAGGTCCTCCGCCGCGCTGGCGACGTACACGCGGCGCGGCGCGATCAGCGAGAGCAGGAAATGCTGGTCGAACGGCAGCGCGTCGTCCGTTTCGGTGTAGTTCTGAAAATCGGGGCAGAACCAGAAGGGGAACACGCGGCAGATGTCGGCGGCGGTTTCGCCGGTCTTGCCGCGGAACAGCGCCGCGCCTGCGCAGCCCGATTCATTTGCGAAGGCGAAGCGGAACCGCTCGTCGAGGGCCGCGGCGAACAGCGCGGTCTTGCCGAGGCGCGAGTGGCCGGCCACGGCGACGTTGCGCAGGTCGACCTCCGGGCGCGTCTGCACGTAATCCATCACGATGCGCGCCGCCCAGGCCCAGATCGCGATCTTGCCCGGCGCGTGCGGGTCGCTGCGGTCGACGCCGAGCAGGCCGCCGGCCCCGGAGACAAAGTCGTCGTTGTCGGGGGAAACGTCGGTGTAGCCGAACGAGGCGACCGCAAGGCCGAGGTCGCAGAGCTCTTCCGAGGGCAGGTAGGGGTCCGGCGCGGCGGGCGTGAAGTTGATCAGCACGACGGCAGGCGTCGGCTGCGCGCTTTTCGGGCAGACGAAGTAGAACGGGAAGGTGAAGGCTTTGTCGTTCTGGTGCACGTCGGCCTCAATCCGGTGCAGGATAGCTTTCCCGGCGCAGAACGTGTCGTCGGTCTCGACCTCGCGGAAATCGACGGCTTCCGGCTGTGCGGGCGGAAAGCCGTACTCGTGGGCGCAGAGCAGCCGCAGGGCCTCCTCGCGCGGCACCGCGTCGAAGCGCGGCAGGTTTTCGGGCAGTTTCATACGATACAACTCCTTTGCAAATTCCAAAGCTGCTTTCATTATAGAGGGCGCGGCGCCGCCTGTAAAGGGAAGAAATTGACTTTTTCCGCGGCGCCCTGTAGAATAAAAGCAGAAATTTTTGGGAGGTCTTTGCATGCTTACTTATGAGAACCCGATCATCCCGGGCTTCTATCCCGACCCGAGCGTCTGCCGCGTCGGCGAGGATTATTATCTGGTCAACAGCTCGTTCGAGTTTTTCCCGGGCGTGCCGCTGTGGCACAGCCGCGATTTGCTGCACTGGGAGCAGATCGGCCACGTGCTGACGCGCGACAGCCAGCTTCCGCTCGAAAACTGCCGCACCTCGGGCGGCATCTATGCGCCGACGATCCGCTGCCGCGACGGCCGGTTTTACATGATTACGACGAATGTGTCGAACGGCGGCAACTTCTTCGTCTGGACGGACGACATCCGCGGCGAATGGTCGGAGCCGGTCTACATCGACCAGGGCGGCATCGACCCCTCGCTGTTCTGGGACGACGACGGCACCGTCTACTACACCGGGACGCACAGCGACGAGAGCGGACGGCCCGGCATCGGCATGTTCCCGGTCGACCTTGAAACCGGAAAGCGGCTCGGCGAGACGAAGATCATCTGGTACGGCACCGGCGGCAAGTGCCCGGAGGGGCCGCACCTGTACAAGATCAACGGCTGGTATTACCTGATGATCGCCGAGGGCGGCACGGAATACGGCCACATGGAGACGATCGCGCGCAGCCGCTCGGTCTGGGGCCCGTATGAATCCTGCCCGCACAACCCGATCGTCACGCACCGCAACGTGCAGCGCGAGGTCGAATTCCACGCGGTCGGCCACGCCGATCTCGTCGAAGCGCCGGACGGCAAATGGTGGATGGTCTGCCACGCGATCCGCCCGTCCATCTTCATGCTCCACCACACCGGCCGCGAGACGATGCTCCTGCCGGTCGAGTGGGACGAAAACGGCTGGCCGGTCGTGAACGGGAACCGGTACATCACCGCCGAGATGCAGGTGGAGGGCGAGGGCTGCGTCCGCGTACCGCGGAGCTGGCGCGACGATTTCACGGACCGCGTACCGGCGCCGCGCTGGGCGTACCTGCGCAACCCGGATCGCAGCCGCTACGCGTTCGGCGACGGCCTGACGCTGCGCGGCAGCGAAGCCACGCTCGACGACATCGGCGCGCCGACGTTCCTCGGCGTGCGGCAGCAGCAGTTTGCGCTGCGGTATGAGACGCGCATGCAGCTTTCCGGCGAGAGAGCTTCTGCGGCGGGCCTCACGATCTTCCACACGAACGAGCACCACTACGAGCTGCTGGCGCATCCGGCGGAAAACGGCCTTTCCGTGCAGCTGCGCCGCCGCGTGGTCGATATGCAGACGCTCTCGGAGCCGGTCTTTTTCGAGAATACGGATACGCTCGTGCTCCGCATTGAGGCGGAGCGGACGAAATACACGTTCCTGGCCGGGCCGGACGCGGCGCATCTGCAGGTCATCGGCACCGGCAGCACGCAGCTCCTTTCGACCGAGTGCATGAACTGCACGTTCACCGGCTGCTTTGCGGGCATGTTTGCCGAGGGGAACTGCACGGCACATTTCGATTATTTCTCGACGGAGGACGGCAGAACCGAACAAAACACAGGCATCCCGGCGAAATGGAGGAACGCAATGGACGACAAGGGATTTGACCGATGGGCGGACGATTACGATCAGACTGTCCGCACGATGGAGGAAGCGGAAGCCTACCCATTTGCGGGGTACAGGCAGGTGCTGGAAAGAATTTATGAATTGGTTCGCGCCGGGCGCGGGCGCAGCGTTTTCGACGTCCGCAGCGTTCTGGACGTCGGCTTCGGCACAGGCGTCCTGACGCGGCGGTTGTATGCGGACGGCTGCAAGATCACCGGCGTCGATTTTTCCGAAAGGATGATCGAAATTGCACAGGCGCAGATGCCGGAGGCGGTTCTGCTGCGGCATGATTTTTCGCAGGGACTGCCTGCGGCGCTCGAGAAGGAGCGGTTCGACTTCATCATCTGCACGTATGCGCTCCATCATTTGGACTATGCGGCGCAGGCCGATTTCCTGCGCACGCTTTTCCGGCATCTTGCCCCGGGCGGGCAGGTGCTGGTGGGGGACGTCGCCTTCGCGACCGCGCAGGAGCAGGCGGCATGTCGGGAGAAGGCCGGAGCGGATTGGGACGCCGAGGAGTATTATCCGGTTGCCGAACAGCTGCGGCCGCTGTTTCCGGACCTGCGCTTTGAGAAAATTTCACACTGCGCCGGCGTTTTTGTGTTCGGCGGCGAGCAGACGACGGCGGAAAATCAAAAATAGGGCTTGCTTTTTCCGGCAAAGTAACGTATAATAAATTACGTTATTTTGCCGGTGTGATGGAATTGGCAGACGTAGTGGACTCAAAATCCACCGGTGGCGACACCGTGCCGGTTCGAGTCCGGCCACCGGCACCAGAATGTCCTTACTTAAACCCGCACCTAAAAAAACACCTTTTTGAGCGTAGGTTTGAGTAAATCCCATAGAATGAGCAGCCAGAGATGGCTGCTCATTCTTTTCTTTTTGCTCAGTATCTTCCTCTATCGCAGAGTCCCTGATGCCGCTGATAAAAATATTTGTGTTTACAATCAGATCAAATGGTGCGTTGAACTCAGCTCGTAATGATAAATCGTCGTACACATAGATTTTTTTGAAGAATGCTTGATTGAGCTGCCGTTTAGATTGCTCATCTGCGGTTCGATAAACGATGCCGCAGTTCTCTAATAACGTAAAAACATACCCAATCTTTTCTTTTGCTTCAGATAGCTCAGCAGTGTGAGCCTTCATTTGTTCGTCAATACTAAGGAGAGAACGCTGGATACGCTTTTGCTCGTCCTTTAGTAGCTGGAGAGGAATGGCATCCTCATAATGCGCTTGTAGCAGTTTAAGTTGTTCCCGCTCTAGTTTGGCTTTTTCCTGTCGGAGTTTTTCCATTTCCGCTTCTCTAGCCTCAGCCAATGCGTCGATTTGTGCGTCCACTTTCGTTTGCATATAGGCAGAAAAATCTGGAGTAAACGCTATCCGGTCATATATCTGCTCAATTCTGCTCTCTACTTCTGGAATCAGTAGTCTTCAGCTTCAGCGGGATTTTGATCGGTTCTCCGATAAAGACTTATCTCCCGAAGGAGGGAGTTGCGCGTGGAAAATAATAGAATTGCTTCAGAACGGCTGTTGATTCGGCCTAAGCGTGCAACCATAAGCAAAACAAAAACGCCCGACGCGTACCCGCGTCGGGCGTTTTATTTGTGTGGAGCAGGGTACGGGAGTCGAACCCGCCTTAACGGCTTGGGAAGCCGCTGTAATACCGATATACCAACCCTGCATATTACGGCTTGCGCCGCCGGCCATCCGGCTGTGCCTCTTATTCTAATACAAACCGGACGAAAATGCAAGAGGTATTTTCCGTTTATTTGCCGCCGCGCAGAAAACCGATGCCCTGCGTCATCAGGGTTTCCACGGTCTCGGCCATTTCTTCGGCGGACATCGTCATGCCGTCGGCGAGCCAGTCCTCGAGAAGGCCGATGCTGCCCGCGCTCATGAAGGTGTAGTACATGTCGATCTGCTTCTGCGTGGCCTCGGGGAAGCACCGCGTATACGTCTCCGCGTACTTTTCGCGGCCGATCTGAAGCAGGCGCTGCGCAAACGACTTGTCCCCGTAGGGGCCGAGCGTCACGGTGCAGATGTCCGCGTTGTCGCGCAGGCAGCGGAAGATCTCCGTCGTGATGCGCAGGTGCGTGAGGTCGGTGGCCTCCATGTCGAGCAGCGGCTTCAGCGCCGTCTCGAGGTCCTGCATCATCTCGCTTTCCACCTTGTGCAGCAGGTCGTATATGTCGTCGTAATGCGCGTAGAAGGTGCCGCGGTTGATGCCGGCCGCGTCGCACAGCGACTTGACCGTGATGCTCTGGATCGGCTTCTGCCGGAGCAGGTCGGTGAAGGCGCGGCGGATCAGCATTTTTGTGACGCGTGTGCGGTGGTCGTTCTTTTTCATGGGGCCTGCCTTTCTGAAAAGCTTTTGTGAACAGCTGAACAAATCCGACGCCGACTGTCGGGTTTGTCGGTTAAATGCCAGCGCGGGGCGAAGCTGTTGCTTGCGCTTTTCCGTATACTGTTATTATAATACAATTGGAGAAGAAATTCAACATGGTGTTTGATTTTGTCACGGCTGTTTCAGAAAGGCGGCATGCGTATGAAGAAAATCTATATTGTGACCGGCGCGAACGGCCATCTCGGCGGCACGCTGGTGCGGATGCTTTCCAAGCGCGGCGAGGCGGTGCGCGGCCTTGTGCTTTCCGGTGAAGCGCCGCAGCCGTTCCCGCATGTGCGGTACTATACCGGCGACGTGCGCGACGCGGATTCGATGCGCCCGCTTTTTGCGGATGCGGAAGACGCGGAACTCCTCGTGCTGCACACGGCCGGGCTGGTCGATATTGCGGATGCGGTTTCCGACAGGCTGTACGACGTCAATGTGAACGGCACGAAAAACGTGCTGGCGCTCTGCCGGGAATACGGCGTGCGGCGGCTCATCTACGTCAGCTCGGTGCATGCGATCCCCGAGGAGAAGAGCCCGGCGGTGCTGAAGGAGGTCGCCTCGTTTTCCCCGGAGCGCGTGACGGGCGGCTACGCGAAGACGAAGGCGGAGGCGACGCAGGCGGTGCTCGACGCGGTGCAGGCGGGGCTGGACGCTGTGGTCGTGCATCCGTCCGGCATCATCGGGCCGTTTGACACCGCGGGGAACCACCTGGTCCAGCTCGTCCGCGACTACCTGCGCGGCGCGCTGCCGGCCTGCGTGCGCGGCGGGTATGACTTTGTCGACGTGCGCGACGTGGCGGCCGGCTGCCTGCTTGCGCTCGAGCACGGCCAGCGCGGCGCGAGCTACATCCTCTCGAACCGCCACTACGAGGTCAAGGAGGTGCTGGACATCGTGCGCAGCGAGGCCGGCGGCCGGCGGCTCCCGGTCCTGCCGATGGGCGTTGCCCGTGCCGCGGCGCCGCTTCTGCAGTGGATTGCCCGGCTGCGCGGCCGGCGCCCGCTCTACACGGCGTATTCGCTGTACACGCTGAAAAGCAACGACCGCTTTTCGCACGACAAGGCCACCGCGGAGCTGGGCTACAGGCCGCGGGACCTCCGCGATACGCTGCGCGACACGGTGCTCTGGCTGCGCCGGAAGCAGGCTGTGCCGGTATAAATTCCACGGCGAACCGCCGCAGTGCGGATATGCGTCCGGTGACAGGCATGTTCCTTATAAAATCGTCGAAACAAGAAAAGGCCCGGTGCCTGCGTTTTGCAGGGCCGGGCCTTCGGTTTGTCTGTTTTGCGGGAAGCGGCGATTACAGGCCGAACTTCACCATGTTGTCGTAGCTCGTCTTGAGGCAGTCGAACGGATCGCGCGGGCAGATGTCCTGCTCGACGATGCAGGCGCGCACCTCGGTGGCGCGGCAGGCTTCGATGATCTTCGGCCAGTCGAGGTTGCCCTCGCCGACTTCGCCGAACGCCTTGCAGACCTGCTCGATCGGGTCAGCGCCGCCGACGATCTTGTAATCTTTGAAGTGGACGATCGGCACGCGGCCCTTGGCCTTCAGAATGTACTCGGCCGGGTTCTTGCCGCCCGACTGCATCCAGTGCGTGTCGATGCAGTACCAGAACGCTTCGGGGTCCGTCTCATTGAAGAGCAGATCGAAGCCGTTTTCGCCGCCGCCGAGCGAGAAGAACTCGAGCGCATGCGAATGGTACAGCAGGTGGACGCCTTCCTTCTTCAGCTCGGCGCCGATCTTGTTGACGCCCGCGGCGTACTCGAGGAAGCCCTCGCGGCTCTCGCGCAGCGGAACCGGCAGCGTGCCGACGGAAACGAGGTCCGTGCCGTAGAAGTGCGCCGTCTCGATGGCCTTCTTGATGGCGGCCGGGTCGCGGAGCATCTCCTCATAATCGCCGCCGACGGATTCGGTCGTCAGACCGAGCTCCTCGAGGAACGCCTTGTGCTCGGCGTCCGGGACCTTCCAGCCGTATGTCTGCACGCTGTCGTAGCCGATCTCGCGGATCTTGCGGAGGGACTGCTCATAGCCTTCCTGTGTGCCGATGAATTCGCGCACGGTATAAACCTGTACGCCCTTGCGCATGTTCTGCATAAGAATCTTCCTTTCTGAAATTCAAGCGATTTCAATTCAACATTTTCAAGGCGGCGCCGCAGCGGTTTGCCCGCGCCGCAGGGGATTATTCGACGTAGCCGGTTTCCTTCATGTTGAGGTAAGCGGCGGTGAGCGTTTCGAGCTGCGTCAGGTTGTACTGGAAGTCCTGCTCGACGATCGCCCACTCCATGCCCATCTCGCTGGCCGTTTTCAGGCAGCCGTTGAGGTCCAGCAGGCCGGTGCCGGGCGTCGTGAAGCGCGGCATCGTGGGCGGGTGGCCGTTGCCCTCCTCGCGCGGCACTTCACCGTGCGTGAAGTCCTTGATGTGCACGGCCGCAAGGCGGTCGCCAAGGCCCTTCATGAACGGGATCGGGTCGTGGCCGGCGTAGGTGACCCAGCCGCAGTCGACCTCAAACTTCAGCAGCTCGGTGTTCGCGGCCATCAGGTAAATGACCGGCACGCCGCCGATCGTGTGCGTGAACTCGATGTCGTGGTTGTGGAAGGAGAGGACGAGATCCTCCTTCTTGCTGTCTCTTATACACATCTCCGAGCCCACGAGACTGCAGCTAATCTCG
>USBH01000061.1 GCA_900552925.1 uncultured Oscillospiraceae bacterium | reverse complement strand
TTCGCCGGCCGCATGGAACGCGCTCGTCGGCGCAAACCTCTCCTCCGCCGTCTGGCTCTCCCAGCACGCGGCGAAATCGATGATCCGCCGCAAAGCGGGCGCGATCGTCAACGTCTCCTCGATCTGGGGCGTCTCGGGCGCCGCGATGGAGGTCGCGTACTCCGCCGTCAAGGCCGGCATGCTCGGCATGACGCGCGCGCTCGCGCTCGAGCTTGCGCCCTCCGGCATCACGGTGAACGCCGTCGCGCCCGGCTACATCGACACAAAAATGAACGCGCACCTTTCCGACGCGGACAAGACGGCGCTCTGCGCCGAGATCCCGCTCGGCCGCGCGGGCACGCCCGCCGAGGTCGCCGCCGCCGTGCGCTTTCTCGCCGAAAGCCCGTACATCACGGGCGAAACGCTCGTCGTCTCCGGCGGCTGGCGCTGACGCATATTCGGCGCGCTTTCGCAAAAGCTATATCCATAAACGCAGACCGGCGCGCTCTGCGCCGGAAAGAAAGGATGGATACAGATGGACCTCAACCAGTTGGACAGCGCGGCGCGCGCCTGCTTCGACGCGCTCACCCCGGCGATGAAGGAATCGATCATGCAGTCGGGCGCGAGCCTCACGACCAAAAACGACCTCGAGCGTTTTTTGCAGAACACCCTTGCGGACGCCAAAAACGTGCAGGTCAACCTCGAATAACCCGTGCCGCTTCGGCGGCCTACATACAAAGGAGCTGCCTATGGAATTGAATCGACCAGTCGACGCACGCGCCTATGCGCTCGGCGTGTGCGACGCCTTCTGCGAAGTGGTGCGCGCCGGCGTCAAGCGCATTGCGCTGAGCCATCCCTTCACGCAGGACGAACTGGACACGGTGCTCGGCGCAGATTTTATCCGCAACTGCACGGCCATCGCGGCGCAGTACGGCTGCGGCGCACACCACCAGACGGAACCGCTCCTCACCGACCTGTTCCCTATTTCGCTGAATGCCGGCCGTCAGAACGTGATTTTTTACCGCGATCCGGCCGACCTCGAAGCCTTTCTGGGGATCTGCCGGGACAAGCGCGCGCTGGTTGCGTCCGGCGCCTACACGGGCGACGCGCGGCGCGAAATCGCCGTGCGGTTTGGCCGCCTGCTCTCCTACAGCGAAGAAGCCATCGACCGCCTGATCGCGCAGAACACCGAACGCGAGCCAGACAACTCGACCGTCACATCCGCAGCTGAATCCACGCTGCCCGGCCGGTTCTTTATTGCGGGCCGGGCACGCAACCGCGACCATATTCTGCACATCTGCCGTCTGTTCGACGATTTGCACATCCCGCGCTATTGTTTTCTCGAAAACGACGCGTCCTACCAGGCGGCCGGGCTGGATGGAGCAGATCCCAAACTTGCTGAAACCGTGGAGACGCTCGACCTCCATCACCCCAGCGTGCGCGCGCTGTTTGAGCATGACCTGCGTGCCGAGCGCGACGCCGAAAATTTTCTGCTCGTACTGCCAGCCGGAAAATCCGCGCATATCGAGGCGGGCATCGCGTACGGTCTCGGCAAACGCTGCTACGCCGTCGGCCCATATGACACGACAGACACGCTGTACCATATCTTTGAGAAAATTTTTCGGGACGAGAACGAATTGAAGGCTTTTTTAGCCGATGTTTCCCGACCGTGTTAGTATTTACATATTAAAAGGAGTCTTTCCCATGTCCATGACCATTCACAAGGCGCTGCCGGACCCGGCGGCGCTCAAATCCCAGTTCCCGCTTTCCGAAAAAATCCGGCAGATCAAGGCCGCGCGCGACGCGGAGATCGCGGCGGTGTTCCGCGGCGAATCCGACAAATTCCTCGTCATCATCGGCCCCTGCTCGGCCGACAACGAGGACGCCGTGTGCGAATACGCCGGGCGGCTCGCGCGCGTCAACGAGCAGGTGAAGGACCGGCTCATCCTGATCCCGCGCATCTACACGAACAAGCCCCGCACGACCGGCGAGGGCTACAAGGGCATGCTGCACCAGCCCGCCCCCGACAAGGCGCCCGACCTGCTCGGCGGCATCATCGCGATCCGCAAAATGCACATGCGGGCCATCGAGGAAACGGGCCTGACCTGCGCGGACGAGATGCTCTACCCCGAAAACCGCAGCTACCTCGACGACCTGCTCTCGTATGAGGCGATCGGCGCGCGCTCGGTGGAAAACCAGCAGCACCGCCTGACCGCGAGCGGCATGGACATTCCGGTCGGCATGAAGAACCCGACCTCCGGCGACCTCGCTGTGATGATGAACTCGATCCGCGCCGCGCAGACCGCGCACAACTTCATCTACCGCGGCTGCGATGTGACGACGACCGGCAACCCGCTCGCCCACGCGATCCTGCGCGGCGGCGTCGACAAATACGGCACGAACATCCCGAACTACCACTTTGAGGACCTGACCCGGCTCTGCGCGCTGTACGCGGAGAGCGGGCTGCAGAACCCGGCCTGCATCGTGGACGCCAACCACTCGAACTCCGGCAAGAAATTCCGCGAGCAGGTCCGCATCGTCAGCGAGGTACTCCACAGCCGCGCCCACAACGACGGCGTGCGCGCGCTCGTCAAGGGCGTGATGGTCGAGAGCTACCTCGTCGAGGGCGCGCAGAAGATCAGCGACCACATGGTGCGCGGCCAGTCGATCACCGACCCGTGCCTCGGCTGGGAGGACACCGAAAAGCTGCTGTGCATGATCGCGGACCGCGTCTGAGCCCCGCCGCAGAAAAGGAGAGAAAGCCCATGAAACTGTACATAACGCGCCACGGCGAAACGCCGATGAACGCCGCGCACCGCGTCTGCGGCCGCACCGACATCGACCTGACCGAGACGGGCGTCCGCCAGGCCATTGAGGCCGGGCAGAGCCTCATCGGCTGCGGCATCCGGCGCATCATCGCGTCGCCGATGCGCCGCGCCCAGCACACGGCGCAGCTGATCGCCCGCGAGATCGGCGTCGAAACGATCGAAACCGATCCGCGCCTGATCGAGCAGGACTACGGCATCTACGAGAACACGGACTGGGACGGCGAGGCCTTCAACCGGAACAAACGCCAGTTCGCCGTGCGCTACCCCGGCGGCGAGTCGATGCTGGACCTCGCCGGGCGGCTGTACCCGCTGCTCGACGAGCTGAAGGCGCAGGGCGGCGAGCCGACGCTGCTCGTGTGCCACGGCGGCATCTGCCGGATGCTCCGCACGTATTTTCTCGACGTGCCGAACGAGGACTACGCCGCCTTCAAAATGCCCAACTGCGGCGTGCTGGAATTCGACCTGTAACCCGCCGCCCGGTTTTCTGCGCGGCCATGCCGTTTTCTGCAGCCCCAACAAAAAATAAGAATGATTTTTATTTTTGGGCTTGCTTTTTCCAGCACACTGGTATATAATAGAATCAGTGAACAAAAAGGCGGCGTATAAACCGCCTGAAAATGGAAAGACTGTAGACAGAAAGCAAGGAGGAAACTGGTATGAAAGACTTAAAGGGCACAAAGACCGAAGCGAACCTGATGGCCGCCTTTGCCGGCGAGTCGCAGGCGAGAAACAAGTACACCTATTACGCATCGAAGGCGAAGAAGGACGGCTACGAGCAGATTGCCGAGCTTTTCACCGAAACCGCAAACAACGAGAAGGAGCACGCGAAGATCTGGTTCAAGCTCCTGCATGACGGCAACGTTCCGGACACGGTCGCGAACCTGAAGGACGCCGCCGAGGGCGAGAACTACGAGTGGACCGACATGTACAAGAGCTTCGCCGAGGACGCGAAGGCCGAGGGCTTCGACCACATCGCCTACCTGTTCGAGCAGGTCGCGGCGATCGAGAAGGAGCACGAGGAGCGCTACAGAAAGCTGCTCGCGAACATCGAGGAGGGCATCGTCTTCTCGAGAGACGGCGACATGGTCTGGATCTGCAGAAACTGCGGCCACATCCACGTCGGCAAGACCGCCCCGGAAGTCTGTCCGGTCTGCGCGCATCCGAAGGCCTACTTCGAGCTCCGCGCGAAGAATTATTGATTCTATACAACTACAAAAAAGGACGCCGGCTTATAATAAGCCAGCGTCCTTCTTTATCGTCAGTTTTTTGGTCAGGCCTTCTTCGCTTCCAGCGTGACGTGCGACGGGTCGTGCTCGCGGCGGATGCAGCGGTCGAGCCACTTGAAGCGCGCATAGTAGGCGATGAACACGATCGCCGTCACCACCCATGTGGCCGGGTAGTTCATCGCGACCATCTCCATCGTCGGCCACAGCGGCACCGCGATAATCAGCCACAGGATCCGCAGGCCGCACACGCCGAAGCAGGTGATCAGCATCGGCTGCAGCGCCTCGCCCGCGCCGCGGATCGCGCCCGAAAAGATCTCGATAAAGACGAACGTGAAGTACGACGGCGCGAGGATCATGAAGAAGTTCGCGCCGATGCGCACGACGGCGTCGTCGCCGGTGAAGAAGCGCAGCAGCGGCTCGCGGAACACGAAGAGCAGCGCGCTGAGCACGATCGTCGTGCCGAGCGCCATCAAAAGTCCGACGCGCGTGCAGCGCTTGACGCGGTCGTAGCGGCGGGCGCCGAAGTTCTGGCCGACAAACGTCGTGACCGAGATGCCGAACGCGTTCATGACCATCCAGATAAAGCCGTCGATCTTGCCGATCGCCGCCCAGGCTGCGATCGCGTCGGTGCCGAAGCCGTTGATGCTGGCCTGAATGAAAATGTTCGAGAACGAGTACATGACCGACTGCAGGCCCGCCGGCAGGCCGATGCGGATGACGTTGCGCAGGATGCTCGCATCGAAGCGGATCTTCCGCAGCTCCACGCGGTAGGATTCGCGCGTCCGCATCAGGCGCACCAGAATCAGCGCGGCGCTGATGACCTGCGAGAGCACCGTCGCGAACGCCACGCCGAACACGGCCCAGTGGAAAACGACGACGAACAGCAGATCGAGCACGACGTTCGCAAGGCAGCAAACGATCAGGATATACAGCGGCATGCGCGAGTCGCCGATCGCGCGCAGGATGCCGGTGCCGATGTTGTAGATCATGTTGGCGATGATGCCCGCATAGTAGACGTTCATGTACAGCAGCGCGTCCTCCAGAATCTCCTCGGGCACGCTCATCGCGACGAGCACCGGGCGCGCCGAAACGAAGCCGACGACCATGATGACGACGCCGCCGACGATCGCCAGCGCCATCGAGGTGTGCACGGCCTTCGAGACGTTCTCGCGGTCCTCCGCGCCGAAGAACTGCGAGACGATGACCGTCGCGCCCGACGAAACGCCGACGAAGAAGCCGACCAGCAGGTTGATGACCGTGCCGGTCGTGCCCACAGCCGCGAGCGCCTCCTTGCCGACATACTGGCCGACGACGACCGTATCGACCGTATTGTAGAGCTGCTGGAAGAAGGTCCCGATCAGAATCGGGAAAAAGAACAGCAGAAGCTGCTTCCAGATCACGCCGTCTACAATTGAATTTTCCGTTTTCTCCATATTCTCCGCTCCTCTTACCGCATTGAAAATCTGCATTCGTTCTGCCGAAAAGCCCCGCGCTTTTTTGGCGTATCGCCGCTTATTCTAGCATACCTTTCCCCAATTTTCAACTGCCTGCGAACCGGATACGGCAAAATTCAGGAAAAATTTTTGCGCCGCACGCAGGCCATCAGCACGAGCGAGCAGAGCACCAGCGTGACCGGGATCACATAGATCGCCGCGGAGAACGAGATCTGCTCCGCCAGAAGGCCGACCAGCGGCGGGATGACCATGCCGCCGATCGTCGAGCCGAGGCAGACCACCGAGGTCGCGGCGCCGGCCTGCTCCGGGCAGCAGGCGCAGCCCATCGCCATCATCGAGGGGAACGCCGCGCCGGTCAGCACCGCACCGATGCAGAGCACGGCCGTGAGGACAATCGCGTCCCGGCGCAGGAGCGCCGCCGTCATCATCGCAGCCGAAATCGTGCAGCAGACGCAGAGCCAGCGGCCCGGGTCGACCCGGCGGCTCAGGGCCGACTGCAGGAAGCGCCCGAGCATGACGCCGGTCCAGTACAGCGTCAGCGACGCGCCCGCCGCCGCGGCGCTGTTGAGTTCCGTCTCGACATAGGAGGCGATCCAGAGGTTCACCGCGCTCTGCTGGCCCATATAGAGCAGGCACGCGAAGCTGACGAGCAGCAGCCCCGGGTTTTTGAGCAGCGCGAGGATCGAACCCTTCCCCGCGCGCTGCTGCGCCGCGGCGTCATCCCAGCGGCAGATGAAAACGAGCAGCAGCGTGACCGCCGTGCAGAACACGCCGAACCACAGGAACGTGTGGTTCCATGCGATGCCGATCTCGAGCAGCACCGAGGCGTAGATCGGGCCGGCGAGCGAGCCGAGGCCGTAAAACGCGTGGCAGATGTTGAGGTAGGACGTGCGCTTGTCCGGGCAGCGCTCGGAAATATACGCGCTGATCAGCAGATTCAGAAAGCTGTTCGCGGTGCCGAGGACGAGGAAGCAGGCGATCAGCAGCCCATACGGCGGCACGAGGCCGAGGGCGTACAGCATCAGCGTGTAGACCGCAAACATGATGCAGATCAGCCGCAGCTTCGGGAAGCGGTCGGAAAGCACGCCGCCGAGCAGCGTCGCCGCAAAGCCGCCGACGCTCTGCACCGAGCCGATCAGGCCGACCTGCCCGTAGGACAAGGCGTAATGCGCCGTCATGTCCGGGATCAGGATGCCGGTCATCGTCGCGGAGATCGAGAAAAAGAACATCAGGCCGAACAGGCAGTATACGATCAGCCGCCCGCGGCCCGCTTTTGCACCGTTCTTTTCGTTCATAAGGATTCCCCCCAAAACAGAATGACGCGCGGCCGTGCGCCGCACTTCGGATACAGTGATATTTTATCATGGCGTATCGCGCGCCGCAAGGGAGAAAAACCGCCTGCAAGGGGGAATTTCCTGCGTTTTCCGCGCTGGGCGCAAAAAGAGGGCGCCCCGCGGGGCGCCCCTTCTGCGCGTTCGCTTACAGCAACCGCTCGACGGCCCTTTCCGCCTCGGAATTGTTTTCGTTGCGGTAATTCCGCGCCATCGTCTTCAGGGCCTGCTCGGCGCGGTACGTCGAACCGTTCTGAATGTTGTAGATCGCGTCGTCGATCAGGTCCTCCTGATACCGGGGCAGGTTCCCCGTGCGGTCCAGCCAGTTCTTCAGCGCTTCCAGATCTCTCTTGTCCATCGTTCTTTCCCTCTTTCTTTTGTTGTGTTTTTTATATGCAGCCGCCCGGCAGGACACCCCGCCTTTTGAACAGCCGCAGATTTTCCCCTTTACGCGTTCACTTGTTTTCTTCACGCTTTTTGAACATGCCGCAGGTGCAGACGGTGTCGTTTTTGCGCTCCTTCGTCGCCTGGCAGACGCCGTGCACCCAATACGCGCATTTGCTGCATGTGTTGTACTCGCCCATATCGAACCCTCTCTTTTCCCGGCCGTGCCCAGCGCAGAAGCCGCAATTTCCGTTTGCCGCCGGCCGCATCAGGTCAGGCTGTGCAGCTTCTTTTCGGTGATCCTGCCCATCAGCGAGCATTCCAGATCGTCCGAATCGTCAAACGCATTCGTAATCATGATGCGGATGTAATCCCAGTACCCGCCGGGCCGCACCGGGGGCGGCTGCAGGCCGAGCTGCGCGTAATACACCTTTTCCCCGTCGCGCCCGGTGGACCACTGCTGGAAGCCCTTCGTCTGCGCGACATCCCATTCCAGCCAGAAGCCGTCCGCTTCAAACCGCAGGTACAGGCAGCGGTTGCGGTTTTCCGGCATATGGATGCGCTCGAAAAGGGCCTTGCCCGCGCACAGCTTTTTAAAGTACTGCTGGAGCCCGTCGAGGAAGCTGTCGCTCAGGTAGCCCACGCGCAGGTAATAGGTGTTCCCCTCTTTCTGGACGAAGGCCGCATGGTTTTGCAATGGTTTTCCAGTTTTTTTCTTTCAGCGGGATGGAATCTGTTGAAATCGCCGTCCATCTCCTTCGCATTGCAGCGATCAGACGGGCGCGGCCCGAAAAAGCGCGCAAAAAAAGAGGGCCTCGCGGGAAGCCCTCTTTTCCTTATTCGATGATCGTCACCGGGTATTTTTTCTCCACGTCTTTCGGCTCCGCCGCCGCGTAGCCGAGCGCCGCCATGCCGTACACCATGTGGTCCTCCGGCACGCCGAGCTCCGTCAGGACCGCGCGCACGCCGGGATCGTTGCAGGTATCCGAGCCCTGGTTGATCCAGACCGACGCGATGCCCATCGAGTGCGCGGCGAGGAAGATGTTCTCCAGCGCGCAGGCGTTGTCCCATGTCTTGATCAGCCCCGTCTCGTTTGAGGGAATGATCAGCGCGGCCGGGCGGTAGAGGTTGTAGTTGGGGCTGCCGAGCGCCTTGCCCATCGCGGCGGCGAGCTTCTGGATCTTCTCCGGGTTCAGCACCGCCGAGAAGTGCCACGTCTGGCGGTTCATCGCGCTGGGCGCGTGCGTCGCGCACTGCAGCAGCGTCTCGATCGCCTCGCGGGCGATGGGCTTCTCCTGAAAGGCGCGCACGCTGCGGCGCGTCAGGATGTTTTCAATCACTGCATTCGTCATGTCTTTTCCTCCCAGATTCAGATGATATTCAGACCCGGCGGTCAGAATTTCGCCGCCAGAAGATCTGCAATTTTTTCGGCGAGGGCGCGCTCCCGCTCCGTGAAGCGGTTCCGGATCGGGCTGTCGATGTCGAGCACCGCGCGGACAACGCCGTCCCGGATGACCGGCACGACCAGCTCCGAGCTGTCTCTTATACACATCTCCGAGCCCACGAGACTGCAGCTAATCTCGT
>USBH01000060.1 GCA_900552925.1 uncultured Oscillospiraceae bacterium | reverse complement strand
CAACAATCTGCAAATTTCTCATTTTGTGGCTTGACTTTTAATAGTTAGTCTTTCTTTTGGATCGCGCACACAGTGCGGATATTTGTACGTACAGGCCTTTCCGTTAAAAAGCGGCGGTGGAGATTGCTCCCCACCGCCGCCGTTCGGGTAACCTTATTGATCAAGCATCAGGAGAGATGCAAGCGGCTCTAAACCACTGTATCAGCCCTGCGGATGCTCTTCACAGTATGCGTCGAGCTGTGCCTGCAGCGTTTCGATAACCTTCTCCGCGCCTGCAGCCTTCATCTGCGTTGCATACTGCTCGAGGCCGGCCTCAAGGTCTTCCGTGAAACCGCACTCGAGCGGCCACCAGTACTGCTGGATGACGTTCGTGCAGGCCGCATACTCGGTCTCGATCGAGGTCGTATCCGGGACCCAGCCGGACAGATACTGGCTCTGATGGTTGCCGGTCTTTTCGATGTACGCGTCCCAATCGGCCTTCATCTCGCTGATGTCTTCCGGAGAACCGTACGAGTCGAGGTTGAACTCGGAGGTTCTTGCAGACCACATGCCCGTGCCTGCATAGTCGTCCGTGTTGATCATCTTGACCTGACCGTCGATGATCTCATAAGAGGTGCCCTCGATGCCGTAAACGAACGCACGGTAGGCTTCCTCATCGGTCGTGATGTAATCCCACAGCGCAAGCGCTCTTTCCGGGTTCTCGGACGTGGTCGGGATGACGCAGGCGTCCTGCGTGAACGGCAGGTTGGAGACGTCTTCCACGAAGTTCGTGTACTTGAAGCCCCATTCCGGCTTGTCGATGTAACGGCTCTGGTACGTATCGACGTTGTGGATACCGGTCGCCGCGATGCCGTTCTGCACCTTCGTGGTGTCGGTATCGGACAGAGCGGACTTGGACCAGAAGCCCTTGTCGCTCCAGCGCTTCGTCATTTCGAGCAGCTCCATCGCGTACTCGTTCTCGTAGTTCGGAACCAGCGTGAACGTGTCGGCATACGGGTCAACGCTCAGCCAGGACGTGCCGCGGATGTTGTAGCGGCCCTTCGTGGTGAAGAACATGTCGTCGATCTCACTGCCGCCGGAAGACAGCCCATACGGCTGGGAGATCGAGGTGTTCTCCTGGACCCACTCCATGTATTCTTCGTAGTCTTCCCAGTTCGTGACTTCGCCTTCGTAGGTGGCTGCGCCGTCCTCAAAGACCGTGCGGTAATACGGGCCGTACGCGGAGTACGTCGCGAGCAGCGTCGGGATGACGTACAGGTGGCCGTTGAGCGTCGCCTGCGTCAGAGCCGTCTCGGACTGCAGCGCATAGTTGTTCGGCGCGTAGGTCGGCCAGAGCTCGTCGAGGTTCATGAACGCGCCCTTTGTCGCGTAGTTCGAGAAGCCGAGCCATGTAGCCGTGTAGGCCAAGTCGAACTTTTCACCGGACGAGAACAGCAGCGGGTACTTGTTCGTGCAGTCGGACCAGGCGATCCACTGCGTCTTCAGCGTGCAGTTCAGCTTTTCCTTGAACAGCTCGTTGAAATTGGCCTCAATTTCGTCGTACTTCGCGGGGCGGTCGCTGATGAAATACATAACCAGCTCCACTTCCTCCGAGGTGTCGAGCGCCGGAAGCGCGTCTCCGCTTTCACCGCTGCTGTCCGTACCGGAATCGCCGGCCGTGCTGCTTTCGCCGGTAGAAGATTCGCCGCCGCCCGAGCAGCCGGCAAATACCGTGAAGACAAGCACCAGAGCGAGGACCAAAGCGAAAAGCTTTTTGGTGTTCTTCATAATACTACCTCCAATAAATATTATTACAAACCGGTCTGTTTTTCGGTTAACCCTTAACCGAACCGATTGTAACGCCTTTGACAAAGTACTTCTGAACGAACGGGTACAGAAGAATGATAGGACCTGTCGCGACAACGGCCATCGCGAGCTTCAGGGTGTTGGTCGGCATGTTCTCGACCGGGATGCCGAGCTGGCTCGCAACGCGGGCCATAGCCGCCGCCTTCTGAATCATGTTGTACAGCATGTACTGCAGCGGGTATTTCCACTCCGTGTTGATGTACAGCATCGCGTTGTACCAGTCGTTCCAGTAGGTCAGGGCCATGAACAGGCCGATCGTCGCAAGGCCGGAGCCGAGCAGCGGGAGAACGATCTGGAAGAAGATGCGCACCTCGCCGGCGCCGTCGATCTTGGCCGATTCGATCAGCGCGGAGGGAATGCCGGAAACGAAGTTGCGCATGATCAGCATGTAGAAGACCGGCGTGAGGCCCGGCAGGATCAGCGCAAGCAGGTTATCCTTGAGGCCGTAGTACTGAATGTAGAAAATGTATGTACAGACCATGCCGCCGTTAAACAGCGTCGTGAAGTAGAAGTAGAAGGAAATGACGTTTCTGTACTTGAAGTCCTTACGGCTGATGACGAACGCCGTCATTGTGAGGAAGATCAGGCCGACGCCCGTGCCGATCGCCGTAATCAGGATCGTGATGCCGTAGGCATTGAGGATGTCCTGCGGGTTGCGGAAGATGAACTCATACGCTTCCGTTGTGAATTCCTGTGGGAAGATGCTCAGACCGTTGAGCCGAACCGCCTGCTCCGAAGAGAAGGAGCCGGAAATCAGAATGATGAACGGCAACAGACATAGCAGCGCAATAAGCGTGATGAAGATGTAGCCGATGATGTTGAAGACCCAGGTTGAAGCAGAAACCTTAATTTTGCTGGATTTCACCGAAGTAGTAGCTGGCATATTTTCTCCCCCTTCCCATCAGAACAATGCGTAATCCGCTTCGATGCGCTTTACGATGTTGTTCACCAGCATGATGATGATAAAGCACAGTGCGGACTGGTAGAACGAAGCCGCAGCCGTCATGCCCATGTTCGGGTTTGTCAAGAGTGCGCGGAACACGTAGGTATCGATAACGTCCGTCGCATTGTACAGCTGTCCGTTCGAGCCGATGATCTGGTAGAACATCTCGAAGTCGCCGCGAAGGATTCGGCCGACCTGGAGAAGCAGCATGGTGATGATCGTGGGCTTGATCGACGGGAACGTGATGTACCAGATCTTCTGGAAGACGTTCGCGCCGTCGATGTCGGCCGCCTCATAGCATTCCGCATCGAGGCTCGTGATCGCCGCGATATAGATGATCGAGTTGTAGCCGACCCATTTCCACGAGTTGAACGCACAGATGATGATGACCCAGGCCCACGCCATTTCCGACGTGTAGAGGTTGATCGGCTCGCCGCCGAGCGCGCGCACGAGGCTGTTCATGACGCCCGTCTCATAGTTGAACAGGTTGAGGACGAACGTACCGACGATAACCCAGGAAATGAAGTACGGCAGGAAGATGACCGACTGCACGATTCTCTTGTAGAGCCTGCCCATCATCTCCGATATGACGATTGCAACGATAACCGCCAGAAGCTGCGAGGTGATGAGGTTCAGCAGGTTGTACAGGATCGTGTTTCTGGTGATCAGCCAGCCTGTGCCGGATTGGAACAGATAGGCAAAGTTGTCGAAGCCGTTCCATTCGCTCCCGAAGATGCCGAGGTCGTACCGGTAATTCTTGAAAGCCAGAACCAGGCCGGACATCGGCAGGTACGCGAGGAAGAAGGTCAGAAGGATCGACGGCATCGCCATCAGGAACAAGACCTTGTTCTTCTTCAGTTCATATAAGAACCCATGCTTCTTCATTTACGTTCCCCCTTATGAAATTCATCTAAAATTCTTGTGAAATATCACACCTTTATTGTATTATGAACGCGATATGAATAAAAGAGGACATTTTTACGATTTTAAGGAATATTGTATGTTTTTGAACAAAACAAATTAACCTTTCTCCTGTTTTTATACGGTTTGCTGCTTCTAATTTTAACCTCGGTTTCAGATATGTGCAAATCGCAAAGTACTGCGCAAAACATAAAATCTCTTTTATGCAAAAAGCACACACCGAGAAAAATCGGCATGTGCTTCTTTTGCCGCACGCATCGCTGCGCGCTATTCTGTTTCTATGGGCTGTTTCAGGGGTTGCTCAGCCGCTTTTCCGCTTCCTCCGGCGTCAGCGCCGGGATCCGGATATAGACGGCCGTGCCCGCCTCCTTCGTGTTGCGGTACGTCACGCCGTAATTCTCCCCGAAGGAAAGCCGGATACGCGACTGGATGTTCTTCACGCCGTAGCCGGAGGACTGCCGCACCGTATTCTCGCGGAAGATCGATTCGATCTGCGCCTCCGTCATGCCCGGCCCGTCGTCCTGGACGAGGAACACGACGTCGTCCCCCTCCCGCCACGCTTCGATCCGGATGTTGCACACGCCGCGCGCGGGGTTTTCCGCAAAGCCGTGCAGGATCGCGTTTTCGACGAACGGCTGCAAAATGATGTTGAGGCACGCGAGCGGCTGCAGCGCCTCCGGCACATCGATCTGCAGGCAGATGGCGTCGTCGAAATGCCGGTTCTCGATGCTGACATAGGCGCGCACATGCTCGAGCTCCTCGCGGATGGTCAGAATCTGCCGCCCCTTGTTGAGGCTGAGCCTGTAGAACTTCGCGAGGTTCTGCGCGATCTCGGAGATCTCCGGCGCGTCGTGCTCAAACGCCTCCCAGTTGATCAGGTCGAGCGTATTGTACAAAAAGTGCGGGTTGATCTGCGCCTGCAGCGCGCGGAGCTCCGCGGATTTCACCGCCTTACCGGAGCGGTACTGCGCGCGCATCAGATTCTGCAGCTCCGCGGTCATATCGCTGAAGCTGTTGAACAGCTCGGAAATCTCGTCGCCATTCGGCTCGCTGTACCGGCTGATTTTCAGCTCGCCGGAGCGGACGCGCTGGATCAGCGCATTCAGGTTTTTCAGACGGCGCGCGTAGGAATTCGACAGCATGATCGCGACAAAGACGACCGCCGACAGCACGAGCACGGCGAGCACAATGAGCACGATCGACACATAACGGCTCTCTGCGCTGACGTCCTCCACCGGGATCATCACCGTGAGCATCCAGCGGGCCTCGGGAACACGGCTGCACAGCACGTAATACGACCGGCCGTCGATTTCCATCCGGCTCCACGACGAATCCTCTTCGCCTGCCGGGAGAAGATCGCCGCGCTTCAGGTTCCAGTACAGCGTATCGTCCGTGGAGGCGATCAGCTGGCGGTATTCGTCCACAAGGTAGACGAACGAGCCCTCGGTCGTCTGCGCGTACGAGAGCGCCGTCTCGAACGTCTCCGCTTCCACACTGATCTGCTCGATGCAGATCTGCCGTGAGGAGCCGTCCGTCGTGCGCACCGAGCGCAGCAGCGTCACCGCGCGCACGGGCACCTCGCTGCCGGAGGTATAGATATCGACGGGCGGGGAGAAATAGTAGCGGCCGCGCCGCACCGTATAGACGTAGCGCATATAATCGGAACGCTCAAAAAGCGTTTCCAGCGACATGATATGCGTATTGTTGTTTGTGTAGGGGATGTCCCCGCGCAGATAAATACCGGTGCGGTAAATCACATCGACATTTTCCGCTGTGGAAAACACGTCGTCCAGCACGAGGAATTCGCGGTAGCGCTCGTCGATCGGCATCTCCTCCGCGTAATCGCGGCGGCTGAGGATGCGCTGCAGGTCGCCGTTATAATAGATGCTGTCGGAAGCGTACAGCATCATCTCGATGTAGCTTGACACGAGCTCGTAGGACTGGTCATAGCTTGAGCGCGCAAAGGAAAGCACCTGCGCTTCGCTGCCGGAAAGCAGAATGCGGTACACGCCGATCATCACCAGCAGCATGACGGCCAGAACCGGGACCGAGAACGAAACGATGAGCCGCGTGCGTATTGTGCCGTGCCTGCGCCGCCGCGGGAATGCAATCTTTTTCACGATAGCTGCTTCTCCCTGTATTCGGAGGGCGTCATGCCCACATGGCGTTTGAAGATCTTGGCAAAATAGTTCGGATCCTCGTATCCGACCATCTCGGCTATATGGTAGAGCTTAAGCTGCTTATCCATAAGCAGCTTAAGCGAGTACTCGATGCGCAATTCTGTGAGGTACTGCCCGATCGTCTTGCCCGTGCGCTTCTTGAACAGCCCGGAGAGGTACGTCGGCGTCAGGTAGACGCTCTCCGCGAGCGACTTGACCGAAAGGTTCTTGTCGCCGTAATTCGTGCGCATGATCCGCATGACCTGCAGCACCGCGGGGCAGTTTTCGTCGTCCGCCTGCCACCGCGCGGTGATCTCGTGCGCGCAGTCGCGCACAAAGCCGTGCAGCGCGTCGATCGTCTCCAGCGAATGCATCCGGCTGATGCCGCCGATGACGGCGCCGCCCTCCCCGGATTCCGAGAGCATCCGCCGGTCGTTTTCCGAGTTCATCAGATATACGAGTGAATAGTACACGTTGCGGATCTGCTCGGGATTCGCATCCGTCTGCTCCGAGAGCATTTGCCGGATCTCGCCGAGCACGCGGTCGATCTCCTGTCCGTCCTGCCGGCTGAGCGCAGCCGAGAACGCCTGAATCATCTTTTTGTCGAAGCGGACCGGCACGACCGGTCGGTACACCGTCTGCGTCGCATAGCGGCCCCAGCCCTTGAAAAACAGCTCGCGCAGGCCGTTCTGGATGTAATCGTACGAGCGGCTCAGCTCCATTTTATCGCGCTGGCAGAAGCCGCAGGCCAGGAAGAACCGGTGCCCGTCCGCGCAAAGCGCCGCCATGCTGCGGCGCAAGGCCTCGAGAAACGCGCAGTCGTCGCCGATGTCGTCCGCATCGCCGCACAGCAGAATCAGGAAATCGCGGTCGTCGATGAACGCGCCGTACTGCGCGCCGCTGTGCCCGATCGGCGGAAGCTGCGCAAGATGCGCCCGAAGCGCCCGCTCCACCGCGCCGGTGTTCGGCACGGGACATTCCGCGCGCAGCAGGCAGAAGCGGTACATCTCATATTCGCGCGGAAACAGGCCGGAAAGCTGCATGCACCGCTCAAAATTCTCCGGGTAATCGCCGTGCGCCAGCGCGCGCAGGACGATCTGCCCCACCATGCCGCGGCTCTGCGCGATCGTCTCATCCGCCGCAGCCTTCCGCTGCTGCTCCTCGCACGCTGCGATCGCCTTGCGGACGGCCGCCGCCAGAAGCTCCGGCCGCACCGGCTTTTCGATGTAGTCGACGGCGCCGAGCGAAATAGCCGCCTTCAGATACGCCTTGTCCGCATAGCCGCTGACAAAGATGATCTGGCACTCGGGATACCGCGCGTGGATCTCGGTGCACATTTCGACGCCGCCCATGCCGCGCATCCGGATATCCGAAAGCACGATGTCCGGCCGCAGCCTCTCGCACAGGGCGAACGCCTCCTGCGCGCTTTCGGCGCTCTCCACCATGCCGATTCCGAGCTTTTCCCAATCCATATGCCGCGCAAGGCCGTTGCGGATCGTCCTCTCGTCGTCTACGATCAGCAGTTTAATCATAGGAACACACTCCTTTGCCCCTTTGCGCCGCAGCCCTGCTGCCTGCGCGCACGAATGGGCTCCCCACAGCAGACCGGTATAGCCGGTCTACATCATCTCCGTTAAAACACAGATATATTATAGTCCGTTTTGTGCATTTTGTCAATAAAGAAAGGAGCGTGCGATAAACTCTTGTTAAAACAGAAGAAAGCGCCCCAAACGGGGCGCCAAAAACTTTACACAGACTTTACATTACCCGCCGATCAAGTCCGGCATCCAGCCGTTTTCCACGCATTTGCGGAAGTCCCAGCCGGCAGGCTCGGAGATCAGCTTGTAGCTCCAGAAGAAGAAGCCGGCGCTCTCGTCCCATGCGGTGAGCTGCGCGTCCGCCATCATGCGGTAGGAGAGCTTTTTCTCCCAATCCGACATCGCGTCCATGCCCTTCGGGTTGTGCGAAAGGCACCATTCGCCGACGACGACCGGGAAATGCTGCGCCATCTCGCGGATGTCGTCGCGGAAGCGGCCGAGCACGAGGTTCGCCATGTCCTTTGTCTCCATCTCGCCGGGCATCATCATATAGATGTGCGTGTCGAGCCAGACGTTTTTGAATTCTTCGGTCTGCATGAATTCCTTCCACATCTTGAGCCGGAAGCCGTCGTGGAACATCACGACCTTATCCTCGTCGAGGTATTTGCGGATCTCAAAGTACGCTTTTTTATAGAAAGAGCAGAGGAACTCGAACGGCACCGGCCCGCTGCCCGCGGCGTATTCCGGGTCGGACGGCAGATAGCGGTTGACCGTATGCTGCCACAGCTCGGGCGAGATCGGCTCGTTCAGGATCTGCACGCCGAAGAGCGCCGGGCGGTGCGCGTAGCGCTCGGAAAGCATGCCGAGCACCTTGATCACGCGCGCTTCGTTTTCCGGCTTCTGCCAGAACTTGCACACGCCGCAGATGCCGCCGTTGTCAAAACCGTTCTGGCTGTCCGGCGCGGTGTGCAGGTCGATGAGGATCTGCAGCCCCGTCTCCTCCGCCCAGTCGAACGCCTTGTCAAGGTACTCGATGCACGGCACGTACGGGTCGCAGAACGCGGGGTCGTCGCCGAAAATGAAGTGCGGCACCGGGATGCGCACCGTGTTGAGGCCGTGCGCCTTGATCCACTTGAAATCCTCAAGCGTGATATACGTGTCGCGATGCTTTTTCAGCCGCGCTTCCAGCTCGTCCCGCGGCAGCAGCCGGCACAGGTCGGTTTCGTCCTCCGCCGCAACGCCCTCAAAAAGCGCCGGGTGCATCCACTTTTCCAGCACCAGCCAATTTCCGAGATTGACGCCGTGAATCTTGCCCATAATTTTATCTCTCCTTCGTCAGAATTTGTATCGATTTTATTATACCAGACCTGTCTCTTATACACATCTGACGCTGCCGACGAATTAGACGGTGTAGA
>USBH01000059.1 GCA_900552925.1 uncultured Oscillospiraceae bacterium | reverse complement strand
AGCTGCAGTCTCGTGGGCTCGGAGATGTGTATAAGAGACAGGCTTGTGCAGGAGGCGTTCGGCCGCACGCCGCAGGCCGGCACGGTCTGGCTCAAGGGCGTCGTCTCGCGCAAGAAGCAGCTGATCCCCGCGTTTATCGACGCGATCAACAAGGAAAACAGCTGACGCGCAGGGGCCGGTCATTTTTCACACAAAAAACAGAACGGGCGTTCGAAAACGGGCGGCTGTTTTCGCAAAAAAAGTTTGAAAAAATTGAAAATAGGACTGGATTTTTTCAAAAGAGTATGCTATAATAGTCAGCGTTGAGTCTGAGTGACAACAAAAGTCCGCTTTCAAGCGGACGATATGGGCCCGTAGCTCAGCTGGGAGAGCGCACGGTTCGCATCCGTGAGGTTCGAGGGTTCGATCCCCTTCGGGTCCACCAAATAAGAACCGCAATTTTGATACAATGCGTATCAAGGTTGCGGTTCTTTCTTTTTGCCCGAAAGCCCTGATTTCAAGGGATTTCGGGCATTTATCGGCTCCAGTCGCTGCCAGACAAAGCGATAGCCTGCTGCCAGCCCAGTACGCAAAGGCGCCGAGTAGCAGCAGGCTATCGTTTATTTTATGGGTATCGTTTCATTTGTGAGCTATCGTTTAATTGTTAATCCAGGAAATTTTCTTAATTGGAAGCCGTTAGGTGAAAATGTTCCTCGGCAATCCCATTCAGTTGGGCGGCGATCTCGGAAAAATCCCGGTTCAGATCCAGGGTTCGAACGCTGATCTGGTTGCCGCTCATCTGGTAGCGGTTATTTGGCTGAACGGCTTCATCTGTTGCCGCATAGAGCAGCATCCCTGAAACCGTATGCGGCTTGTCCCCAAATTCCGCATCCTTATTCTTGACGTAGGTAAAAATCTGATACAAATTGCTGGAGTGGATCGTGTGGACATCGTACTGGGCTTGTGTGGTATGGGTGTAGTACTTGGCGTCAATGATCAGCACCTTGCTGCCTTTTGTGAGCATGATATGAAATCGATCTGGGTCAGCATCCAGGTTGCCTTTTCCGCCCTGGGCGGCTTTCTGGGCTGGTACCTGGGCGGCGTGGATGGCTTTCTCTACGCGCTGATTGCCTTCGTGCTGGTGGACTACATCACCGGCGTGATGTGCGCCATCGCGGACAAGAAGCTGTCCAGCGCCGTGGGCTTCAAGGGCATCTGCCGGAAAGTGCTCATCTTCGTGCTGGTGGGCATCGGCAACCTGGTGGACGTGTATGTGCTGCCCTGCTGATATCCCAGGCTGTCCGTTTAATATGGCCCGGACTGTCCGGGAAATGCGGCCCTGCTGTCCGCAGAAAGCGGCTGTTTGCAGCTCTGTACCTCAATGAAAAATTACTTAAGGTTTTCCTTTCCTGAAGCAGTTGCCAGCTCCTCCTGTTTTTTCATTTACCCTTTGGCTTGACAAATCTTTGATAATCAGCTAAAATACAATGTGTTGTATATTTTTGAGGGGATGATAATTGTGGAAGTTGAATATGTCCTTGCGAGAAAAATATTGCAGCTTGCAAACCAAATCATTCGAAACCGCAATGAAGATCTCAAGGGGCTTGGATTGACCGCAGAGCAAGCGGATGCATTGCGCTTTTTCCAGGGCAGCAGCAACCGGTCTGCTGTTGATTTAAAAGAACACCTTGGCATCTCGCATCAGGCGACAAGAGCGATTGTCGAACGTATGGTTGCAAAGGATTTGCTGATGACAAAGATTTCACAGACAGATGCGCGCTACAAAGAAGTATCGCTTACTGAAAAGGGCATGGAATTATTTGAAATAATGCAGAGCAACTGTGCGCACACAGGCAATCAACTGTTAAGTAATATAGGAGACCGGGATAGGGAACGGTTCCTCTTTCTTGTAACGCAGGCGATTGATGATTTAAAGAAAGCAAATGAATCCTCTCGTGGTGTGGCGAATGACATGAAGGGGGTGGGAGAATGAACCAGGGTGTTATGATGTTCAAACGGTCGGTCTGGTACATAATTGGTTTGAATTGCATCGCATTGAGCGTTGTACTCAACATTCGATTTGATCTCGGTGTGGCTGCGTTCAGCTCAGTGATGTACGCAATCTCAGAAATTTATCATATTTCGCTCGGTATGGCATCGATCATCTGCTATCTGATCTTCGTTGTCTTACAATGTCTGATGTCAAAGAAAGTGACGCTTGTTTTTATCCTGGAGGTACCACTTTCCATTGTGTTCGGGCTATTGACTGACGTATATGATCTGATTATCCCTGAACTGGCATTCGGACTGGCTGCCCGATTTGTGTGCTTTTGCCTGACTATGTTCCTTACAGCAGTGGGTGTTTATCTATGTGTCAAAAGCAAAATGGTGCTGATGCCTACAGAAGGCATCGTAAACACGATTTCGGAAGTATTTCATCTGCGTTTTTCAGCTGTCAAAAATGCATTTGATATCTCCATGGTCATCATCAGCGCGTTGCTTTGTCTGCTCAATCACAGCTCATTTTATGGACTTGGCGTAGGTACTGTGCTTTCGGCTTTACTGCTTGGACGTATTATCAAGCTTTGCGAGCTATTAGATAAATAAATGCGGAGCCCAGCGATCGCAACGCGGCGCAGCGGACACCATCTGCGATAAAGTAGTCAGCATGATGCCTATTCTATGGTGTTAGCGACTACTCAGCGCTGCTCTGCTGATCCCTAGGTGAATATTCTTGTGCGGGAGTACCGCTGTTCCGGAGGAACGGATACCGCTAATCCGGCGGCAGGAAACCGCTGTTCCGGAACAGGGATACCGCACTTAATTGAGTGTCATCTGTGAGTTTACTCGCTTAAAGCTGGATCTAATCCATATACTTCCCGCATGGAGCGGTAATTCGCCGGATCTGTGGGGACGATGTTGATCTTGTATTATCGCGCCTTGCAGGACGGACCGGCCAGCATCGTTGTACCAATCGACAAGCTAAGTATCCTGGTAACAGTAGCTTTTTCATGGCTGGTTTTTCGCGAAAAGTTGACCGCCCGTTCCGGATGGGGACTGGCTCTCATTGTTTGCGGGACACTGGCAATGCTGCTTTGAACCCCTCCTATATTTGCAACTCATTTGACATCGGCGGGTGAACCCCCTTGGCGCAAAGTGAACCCCCTAACGACAAAGGGGGTTCATTTGTATCACAATTAGGGTCATTTGCCACAACAGAAAAATCCGAACCTTGTGCCGGCTGGCGCGGGGTTCGGATTTTTTTATTTTTCGCAGCGTGCATACGGTTTTGCGCGTTGCGTTTTCTCGCTGTATATCAAAAGAAAGAGGGCTCCGAACGGCCGAAGGGCAGTCCGGAGCCTCGTTCCGTCCGGAAAAGGCGGTTGCGGCGGCGTTTGAAGCGGCGTGGGGCGCGCTTCATCGTGCCGGACAGATTTTTTCACACGCGGGCACAGAAGAAACCTTCGGTGCGAAGGCGGCCGACGCCGCGCAGAACGTGTGGGAAAGCGGCAGGACCGCTGCGGCGGGAGCGGCGAAGAAAGGGTTTCTGCATACGGTCGCCGGAAAGGTAACGGCGGTGCTGGTCGGTCTTGCCGTGGTCGGCGGCGCAGCGGGGACGGCCTACACGGTCTATTCCATCGGCTCGCGGCTAGACGAGCTGCCGTTCCATCTTGGCGCGGAGCAGAGTTCCGCGGTCAGCACCGCGGCACCGGAAACGTCGACGGCGCCGCAGGAGGCGACACCGGCACCGACGGCGGAACCGTCTCCGACGCCGGAAGCGCCGCAGGTCCGGGAAATGGCGGAAGCGGACTACCCGGCGCTGATTGCCGGAGATTTGACAAAGGCCGAAGTGGAATACGTCTTAGCCTATGGGCCCGAGGAGATTACGGAGCAGGGGCTTGAGCAGATGGACTACGTCAATGCGCTGAATACCCTTTGCCAGGGACCGGAAGGGAGCGGAATGGCGTCGACGGGGCAGGTCAACCCGATAGAAAGCTACGGCCATGACAGCCAGTACCGCTCGGAATATTCGGTGGCAGACGTAAACCGCTTGTTCCGGTCGTTTACGGACTACCAGTTCACAGAGGAAAACCACGGCGCAAATGAATGGAATATTCAGGTAGTCGGAGAAAGCATATGCTTCTTCCCCGCCACAATAAACTTTACGGCGGAAACCAATATTGTCGCGGCGGAATACACCGACGAGGAAATGACGCTGTATTTCACCTATGACCGCCATCTGTACGACATGGAGTTCGTAGACACCCACGCCGAAAAAAGGGCGATTCTCCGTCCCAATGCAGAGGGGAAATATCAGATTGTGCGCATTGAGGAAGCGGAAATCGAAGCCGGGCAGGAGCCGGCGCAGGAAACGGCGCCGCCTGCTTCGGCGGATGAGCAAAGCGTTGATGCAGCATACGCCGGCGTGCTCGATTCCGTAAAAAACGGGGAACGGGCGTACCAGTTCACCGATGGGCTGGATTATACCGGCGCGGTCAAATATTTCTATCAGGATCTCAATCAGGATGGGATCAAGGATTTGGTCATCGGGGCGGAATGCACGCAGGGCCCCTTTATGGCGATGGACTGTAAGTTCTACAGCTGCCAGGAGGAAAACGGCGGTTACCAGCTGGTCGAGGTGCCGGGCTCTCAGATTGTGACGGAGCTTTGTCTGCCGCAGGATGGATACGGCGTGTTCACGCTGGAGTATTCCCGCGGGACGGGAATGTATGAATGCAGCCGGATCACGCTGGAAAACAACGCGATCAAGCTGACGAATATGCCGGAATACCGTTTTCAGCTGGGCGATTCGGCGCAGGAAGCCTTTGCGGCAGCAAATCCGGATGTTGTGTGGATTGATTTGATCTGAACTTGAGGAGGTGAAAGACATGATTGGAGGCGGAGATGTTTCGCCGTTCGCGGGCATATTCTCAATACTGACCATATTCATGGTGGCTGCAGCCGTGGGTTTAATTGCAGGCGTGGTTATAATGATTGTTTTGGCGGTCAAAAACCGTGCGTCTCAGAACAATATGATCCAGACCATGCCGATGAAAAGGTACTGCATAAAATGCGGCGCGCGGATCGAGGAAGGCAACGCGTTCTGCACGCAGTGCGGCGCACCGGTGCAGGAGCCGGTGGAAGAAAGGCAGGATTCTGCGGATATTCATCAATAAAACATGTGCTATTAGGAATCAGGAGGAATTCAAAATGGTTTGTTCAAAATGCGGAGCAAAAATTTCGGAAGGCACGGCGTTCTGCGGAAAATGCGGGGCGTCTCTGCAGAGCTTCCCGCCCGTGCAGGAGAAAGCGGAAGTACATACGGGCCGCGAAAATGCCGCGGCGCAGGGGCAGGCAGCGGCGAATCCGGGCCCGAAGCCTGCCGCGGCGCCGGGCGGACAAAATGCCGGGCAGAGACCCCGGCAGTACGGGCAGCCGCAGCCCCGGTACCAGCCGCAGCCGGCGGCCTATGGAATGGGGTACAATATTCCGATTAAGAATTATGATCCTTCCAAGGATTATACGCCGATCAGCATGTGGGGGTATTTCGGCTATCAGCTTTTGTTTGCAATACCGCTCATTGGCCAGATCATCATCCTTATTTTTGCGTTTGGCGGAACGAAAAACATCAACCTGCGCAATTATGCGCGTTCCACATTTTGTCTTTTTATCATATGCCTTGTCGTGGTCTTGCTGATTGTTTTGTTTGTTGCCATAGCTTCGGCTTCGGCGTATTGAAAGGAAGGGGAAAAACATGTTTTGTGTGAAATGCGGGGCAAAAATCGAGGAAGGGGCGGCGTTCTGCGTGCAGTGCGGCACGCCGGTACAGATTCAGGCGCAGCCTGCGCAGGGACAACCCTTGCAGGCACAGGGGCAGCCGGTGGGCCAGCCTGCGCAGGGGCAGTCTGCGGCTTTAAAGGTTGCAATTCGCATTCTCATATGCCTTGTAGCTGGAATTATATTGAGTTTTCTCGTGAGCAACTGTATGGTTATGGTGCCGACTGCGATGCCGTCTGTTGTTGTCGCTATAATTCTTTTCCTTGTTCTTGCCGCAGCATATTCCGCGCTGCTCTTCTTCCTGTTCTACAAGCCTTTGGAAGCAAAGGTGGGCAGGACCTATGCTTTGGTCGGCGGCATTGTATTATCGGTTATTCTTGCGATTGCTCTTGCCGCAATAGTTAGTAAAATTGTTTTATCTGCAGCATATACCGCAATCATTTATGCGTACGTTTGCAAATTTGAAAAGAAAAAGAATAGGTTCTGATTTTAATTTATTGGATTATTCTTTTGGTTGGTGATTCCAAAAACCAAAAAATCCGGGCCCTTTTTTGCGGCTCGGATTTTTTTGTTGCGTTTGTTGCATCGGGAATGGGCTTGTCCGTGCGTTCACCGGGGTGCGCGCGGTATTTCAAAAAGGACATGCGCGAATTTTTAATTTACATTCCGTTCAAAAGTCCTTGACAAATCCGAACGGGCGGCGTAAGATAAAGGGCACATCGATAAATGCAGTGAAGCAGGACACATTTTACGGGCGACTGCACCGCAGAGAGCTGCCGGGTGGTGCGAGGCAGCATGTGTAAGACCGGTAAAATCTCCCCTGCCAGCAAGTCGGGCGAACACGCGGCGTACGCGCGCTACTAATCCGGCTCGGTTTTGCCTCCGTTATCCGGGCAGCGCAGTAGGATGCTGCGCATGAGCGGCCGCTCCCCTTTTGGCGGCAAATGAAGTGGTAACGCGGAGATTTCGTGGCAATGCACAGAACCTTCGTCTTCAGTCAGTATGAGAACATACTGGTCGGAGACGAAGGTTTTTTGTTTTGCGAAGCTGCTTATCGAGGGAAAAACGATCCCACACGGAGATCGAGAGCAAAGAGGGTCTTAAAAAATGAACACACTCGTTATTGTCCTGATCGCGGCGGTCTGCCTCATCGCGGCCTATGCGTTTTACGGGCGGTGGATCGCGCGCAAGTGGGGGATCGACCCCAAGGCGAAACCGCCCGCCGTCGTCAAAAACGACGGCAAGGACTATGTCCCGACAAACGGCTGGACCGTATTCAGCCACCAGTTCAGCTCCATTGCCGGCGCCGGCCCCGTTACCGGCGCGATTCAGGCTGCGGTTTTCGGCTGGCTTCCGGTTCTGCTCTGGGTGCTGATCGGCGGCATCTTCTTCGGCGCCGTCACGGACTTCGGCGCGCTGTACGCCAGCGTCAAGAACGAAGGCAAATCGATGGGCATGATCATCGAAAAATACATCGGCAAGCTCGGCAAGAAGCTGTTCCTGCTGTTCAGCTGGCTGTTCACGCTGCTCGTCATCGCGGCGTTTGCGGACATGGTGGCCGGCACCTTCAACGCCTATACGGTGAATGAAGCCGGCGCGCAGGTGCTCGCGGAGACGGCGGCCTCCAACGGCGCGGCCGGCACGATCTCGCTGCTGTTCATCGCGTTTGCGATCCTGTTCGGGCTGATCCAGAAGAAATGGAACCTCACCGGCTGGAAGGAGGGCGTCGTCGGCCTGATCTGCACGGTGGCGGCGCTGGGTATCGGCATGTGCTTCCCGATCACGGCGAGCCAGGCGGTCTGGTCCTACATCACGTTCGTCTATATCGCCTTTGCGGCGATTCTGCCGATGTGGCTGCTCAAGCAGCCGCGCGACTACATGACGACGTTCATGTTCATCGGCATGATCGCCGCCGCGGTCGTCGGCCTCGTCGTCGCGCACCCGACGATGAACCTGCCCGTGTTCACGAGCTTCCACAGCGACAGCCTCGGCGACCTGTTCCCGATCCTGTTCGTCACGGTGGCGTGCGGCGCGGTTTCGGGCTTCCACAGCCTTGTTTCCAGCGGCACCTCCTCGAAGACGATCGAAAATGAACGCGACATGCTGAAGGTCGGCTACGGCGCGATGGTGCTCGAGAGCCTGCTCGCGGTGATCGCGCTCTGCGTCGCCGGCGCGGCGGCCGCGTCCGACGGGACCGCGGCGGTCGGCACGCCGTTCCAGATCTTCAGCCGCGGCGTCGCGGGCTTCCTCGAGATCTTCGGCATCCCGTCGTATGTCGCGCAGTGCTTCATGACGATGTGCGTTTCCGCGCTGGCGCTCACGAGCCTCGACGCCGTCGCACGCATCGGGCGCATGAGCTTTCAGGAGCTCTTCGCGCAGGCGGATATGACAAAGGCGCCGCTCTGGCGCCGTGTGCTGTGCAACACGTACTTTGCGACGTTCATCACGCTGGCGTTCGGCTTCCTGCTCACGAAGGTCGGCTACTCCAACATCTGGCCGCTGTTCGGCTCGGCGAACCAGCTGCTCAGCGCGCTGGTGCTCATCACGCTCTGCGTGTTCATGAAGGTGACCGGGCGCAGCAACAAGATGCTGTTCCCGCCGCTGATCATCATGCTCTGCGTGACGTTCACGGCGCTCGTCCAGCGCCTGATCGGCCTTATCGGCGCGATCCAGGCCGGCAGCGCGACGTTTGTCACCGAGGGCTTGCAGCTGATCATCGCCGTGCTGCTGATCGTGCTCGGCGTCATCATCGTCGTCAATTCGCTCAAGTCGTACTTTGAAGCCAAAAGGGCGGGGGAGACCCCTGACGCGGCGGCGCGCGGCGAGGTGAAAAGCGGCGCTGCGCTGCGTTCAGACCGGGCGTAAGTTTTTGATTTTTCACGTATTGCGGCGGGGAAAATCTGCAAAAAAACACAGGGGTTCGGCTTCTGCGGGAGCCAAACCCCTGTGCTTTTGTTTTACTGCGGCGGAAACAGGCGCAGCGTCTCCGGCACGGCGACGGGCGGCGCCTCCTCCGCCTGTCTCTTATACACATCTCCGAGCCCACGAGACTGCAGCTAATCTC
>USBH01000058.1 GCA_900552925.1 uncultured Oscillospiraceae bacterium | reverse complement strand
GAACTGGCTTGCCAACGACGATAACCCCGAATACCATCGCCGGGTGACCGGCCCCGCCATCGTGCAGGCCATCTCCCGGGAGGGCCGCAGTCTCGTGGACACCATCACCGTCGGCGTGGGCAGCGCGGGCACCATCACCGGCGTAGGCGAGACCATCAAGGCCTGGACCAACGATGTCCGCATCGTGGCCGTGGAACCCTTTGAGAATCAGGCTCTGGGCGGCGGCTTCACCGGCGGGCACGGCATCCCGGATATCGGCTACGGCATCGTGCCGAGCGAGCGCGGGAAGGGGTATGCCAAGGCGCAGCTCCGCCTTGCGCTGCCGGTGGCGAAATCGCTCGGCGTCAGCCGCGCGCTGATCACCTGCGACGACGGAAATACGCCGTCCGCGCGGACGATCGAAGCGCTCGGCGGCGTGCTCGAGGACAAGCGCGCGGAAAACGGCAGGCTCGTCCGCCGGTACTGGGTCGACATCCCGCAGGAAACGCTCGAGACGGAGCGGCTGATCCTGCGCCAGTGGACAATGGACGACGTAGATGACGCGTTCATTTATGCAAGAAGTCCGAAAGTTGGTCCATCTGTAGGCTGGAAACCACATGAAAGTCGAGCAGAGTCTGAAGAGGCAGTAAAACATTGGATTGAAAATACAGGGATTTGGGCGATTGAAGAAAAAGCATCCGGCCATGTGATTGGATCGATTGGGCTGCAACGAGATCGATGGCATTCGAATCCGCAGGCACGTATGATTGGTTATGCGTTGCGTGAGGAGAGCTGGGGCAAAGGGTATATGACCGAGGTGGTTCGGCATATGATGCAGTTCGGATTTGAGTCGTTATGTCTGGATTTGATTTCAGTCGGGCATTTTGAATTCAACGACCGCTCCCGCCGCGTCATCGAGAAGTGCGGCTTCCGCTACGAGGGCACGCTGCGCCGCGCGTCGTCGATCTTTGACGGCTCGGTGCACGACGCGCTGGTCTACTCGATGCTGCGGGAGGAATATTTTGCGGCGAAGCGCGCCGAATGAAACAGGCAGTCCCGCCGGGGACGCAGGGAAAGGACGGATAGCATGTCGAATCTCAACACGCTGATTGCCAGAATGATCGAGTACGAGGACGGCTGCGTGGAGCGCGTCAACCACTTTCTGAAGGTTTTCGCGTTTGCGAAGACGATCGCCGAGGGCGAAGGGCTGGACCGGGAAACGCAGGACATTCTCGAGGCCGCCGCGGTCACGCACGACGTGGGCATCCGCGTCTGCTTTGAAAAGTACGGCAGCTGCGACGGGCAGAAGCAGGAGCTGGAGGGCCCGCCGATCGCCGAAAAGCTGCTGCCGGCCTGCGGCTACGCGCCGGCCGTGTGCGCGCGCGTCTGCTACCTGATCGGGCACCACCACACGTACGTCGGCATCGACGGCGCCGACTACCAGATTCTGGTGGAGGCGGACTTCCTCGTCAACATCTTTGAAAACGGCATGGCGCAGGAGGCCGCGCGCAAGATCCGCGACAACATTTTCAAAACGAAGACGGGCAGGAAGCTGCTGACGGATCTCTACCTGTGATTTGTACGGCTCCGACAGATAATTTTTCGAAGACAAGAAATATTTGACGATATAGTGAAAACGTGCTATACTGTGAATGTCTGGTTTACAGTATGGCACATTTTATTTTTGAAGGAGTTGTGACCTGATGGCAAGAGATTTCATGTGCACAAAAACGGAGCCGGTCGTTCAGACGAAGGCCGGCAAGCTGCGCGGCTTCCGGATCGACGGCGTTTACGCGTTTCACGGCGTGAAATACGCGGATGCAAAGCGCTTCCAGCAGCCGGAGCCGGTGCAGCCGTGGGAGGGCATCAAGAACGCGCTCGCGTACGGCTATGTCTGCCCGATGCTCAAGCAGGACGAGCCGAACAACGAGCTGATGGTTCCGCACCGCTACTGGCCGCTCGACGAGAACTGCCAGTACCTCAACATCTGGATGAAGTCGCTCGATCCGTCGGCAAAAAAGCCGGTGCTCGTCTGGCTGCACGGCGGCGGGTTTGCCGCGGGCTCTTCGATTGAGCACATCGCCTACGAGGGCGAAAATATGAGCCGCTACGGCGACGTGGTGGTCGTCTCGCTGAACCACCGCCTGAACATCCTCGGCTACCTCGACCTTTCGCCGTTCGGGGAAAAATACGCGAACTCCGGCAACGCCGGCAGCGCGGATATGGTCGCGGCGCTGCAGTGGATCCACGACAACATTGCGGGCTTCGGCGGCGACCCGGACAACGTCACGCTGTTCGGCCAGTCGGGCGGCGGCATGAAGGTCTGGACGCTGATGCAGACGCCGGCCGCGGACGGCCTGTTCCACAAGGGCATTGTGCAGAGCGGCTGCATCGACGGCGCGCTCGACCTCTCGAAGTCGGACGGCACGGCCATCGTCACGGCGCTGATGCAGGCGCTCGGCGTCGACAACGTCGAAGCGCTGGAGACGATCCCGTATGCGCAGCTTGCCGAAGCGTACAACCGGGTGATGCCCGAGGTCGCGAAGACCGGCGCCTACGTCGGCGGCAACCCGATGCCGAACGACTGGTACCTCGGCGACCCGTGCGTCATCGGCTTCACGGAGCATGCCAAGACGATCCCGGTCATGGTCGGCACCGTGCTCGGCGAGTTCGCGTTCATGCCCGCGCTCTCTGAGGCGGAAAAGGCGGACAAGGCGGGCATTGCGGCGCGCCTGCGGAAGATGTACGGCGGCGACGCCGAAAAGCTGCAGGCGCTGTTTGCCGAGGCGTACCCGGACAAGGACCCGAGCGACCTGCTGTTCCTCGATTCGCTGTTCCGCGCGCCCTCGATCGAATTCCTGCACAAAAAGGCGCAGCATCCCGAAAGCGGCACGTATTCCTACATGTTCAGCTACACCTTCCCGTATGACGGCGGCCATCTGCCGTGGCACTGCTCGGAGATCCCGTTCGTTTTCCACAACACGAGCCTTGTCGCGGCGTTCAACGAGGAGGGCGTGACCGATCTGCTCGAAAAGCAGATGTGCGACGCGTGGCTGAACTTCGCGCGCACCGGCAAGCCCTCGAGCGACGCGCTGCCGGCGTGGCCGGCCTGCACGCCGGACGACGAGGCGACGATGATCTTCGACCGCACCTGCACCGTGCGCCACAACTACGACCATGCGCTGATCGCGCTGCACAAAAAGGCGCGCCCGGCGTTCCCGTTCGGCGGCGGAGACGAGGAGCAGAAGATCCAGCACTGAGGCGTTTTCTGACAGGTCTCCAATGAAATAAATCGAGAAAAAACGGAGAGCCCCGGGGGAGATTTTCCTCCGGGGCTCCTTTCGGCAGAAAAACAGGCGGACGCCGCGGCGCCCGCCCGTGTGGGATTCTGCAATTACAGGTTGGCCTTGAGCCACGCGATGTCCTCGGCGAGGCATGCGACGCGGTCCTGCGGGTCGTTGTAGCTGGCTTCGCGCTCCACGACGTAGATCACGTCGTCGCACTGCGCGTCGGCCGCGGCCTTGACGGCCTTCCAGTCGACAATGCCGGTGCCCTGCGGGACGTTCAGGCGGTCGTGCTCTTCCTTCATCTTGATGAACTCAGGCGGGAAGATCGGGTTGCCGTCCGCGTCCTTCTCGATCTTGAAGCGCGGCGTGTTGTCGTGGCGGGACTGCGGCTTGTTGGCGCCGATGACGCCGCCGTTTTCCTTGATGTGGATGCTCGCGATGCGGCCCGCATGGCTGTTGATGAATTCCACCGGGTCAACGCCGGCGGCGCTGCACCAGCCGCAGTCGACCTGGAACGCGGTGACTTCGGGGTCGCAGGCGTCGATCAGCCAGTCGTAGAGGTACTTGCCCTCGTCCTTGTAGAACTCGTCGGTGTGGTTGTGGTAGCCGATCCTGATGCCGTAGGGCTTTGCGATGCGGCCGAGGCGGTTCAGCTCTTCAGCGACCTCGAGCGCCTCCGCCTTGTTGCAGAAGTTCGTCATCGGGCAGATGACAAGCTTTGCGCCGAGCTCTGCAAAATAGGGCAGCACGGACTCGATCTGGTCGAGCCCGACATGCGCGGAGTGGACCTTGAGGCCGGTCTCCTCGAGCACCTTCTTCATCTCCTCGAGCGGGACCTGCGTGAAGTCCGCGGTGAACTCTGCGCCGGCAAAGCCGAGCTTCGCGATGGTGCGCAGCTTTTCAACCGGGGTGAGCGGCTCGGAAACGAGCGAATAAACCTGAACGTTGATATTTTCCATGGGAATGACCACCTTTCATTTTCCAAGTATAGAAAATGTGCGGCGGCAAGGGATGCCGCCGCACACGGATGCAAACAGATTCAATTAGTCGAAGTAGACCGGCTTGTCCGTCTTGGAGGACTGATAGATCGCGTCGAGGATCTTCGTGACGACATAAGCCTGATCCGCGGTGACGAACAGCTCGCCCTCGCCCTTCAGCGCCTTGACCCAGATCTCAGCTTCCTTGGACTTCGGCGCCGGACCCTGGGAGAAGCCCGGGATGTACGGAGCGATCTTGTTGCCAACCCAGGAGATCGTCGGCTGCGCCGCGACGACATGGTTCAGGCGGACACGGTTTTCCTTCGTGTCGAGGCCGCCCTTCGTGCCGGCGAGCATCGTGAACGCCTGGTTGCTTGCGCCGTAGTCTTCCGCCATGTTGATGGCCCACGCAGCGCGCAGGTTGATGACGGCGCCGTTCTTCATCTTGATGTGGCCGACAGCGGAGTCCTCAACGTCGTAGGTCTCGTTGTTCCAGCTGTCGAACTCGCCTCTGTGGTTGACCTGGCCCTGATGCTCGGGATCGAGGATGCGGCCGAGCTTCTCAAAGGAGGTGCCGACAACGTAATCGACGTCGTAGTTGTTCATGAGGAACAGCGTGAGGTCGAGCGCATGGGTGCCGATGTCGATCAGCGGACCGCCGCCCTGCTTGGACTTGTCCGTGAAAACGCCCCACGTCGGAACGCCGCGGCGGCGCAGGTATGTAGCCTCTGCGTAGTAGATGTCGCCCAGCCAGCCGTCTTCGACGACCTTCTTCGCGACCTGGTTCTCCGCAAAGTGGCGGTACTGGTAGCCGATCGTCAGCATCTTGCCGGTTCTGTCTCTCGCCTCGAGCATCTTCTTCGCGTCCGCCTCGGTCGCAGCCATCGGCTTCTCGCAGAGAACGTGCTTGCCGGCCTCGAGCGCAGCGATCGTGATCTCGCAGTGCGCGATGTTCGGGGTCAGAACATGGACGGCGTCGATCGTCGGGTCAGCCAGAAGCTCCTTGTAGTCGGTGTAGACCTTCGCGTCCGGGGTGCCGTATTCCTTCGCGGCCTTTTCGGCTCTCTCAAGAATGAGATCGCAGAATGCGCACATATCGACGCCTTCCTGCTGCGCCATGCCCGGGAAATGCTTGCCGTTGGCGATGCCGCCGCAGCCGATAAAGCCGATTCTCAAATTTGCCATTGGATTTCTCCTCCTAATTCCTGAACGGGCTTCCAAAGCGCAGAAACCCGCCGTAGTTTTGTATTGCATCTACATTTTAGCCCATTCGCGGGGAAATGTAAATACCTTTTCTGTAAAAAATTCTGGTGCTTTGCAGGCAGGAGTGCACAGAAAATCGAGAAAGCGGGGCCTCCGGAAAAACCGGAGGCCCCGCGGGCCGGGAAACAAATATTTCACGCGGCGCATGGGGCGCCGCCGTGCGGATCAGTACTGCTTGCCCCAGAACACCATGTGCTTTGCGGGCCGGCCGCAGCAGACGCAGGTGTCGGCGAGGTGCTCCTCGTGGAACGGGATGCAGCGGGACTTCACGCCGCCGGTCAGCTCCTTGAGCTTGTCCTCGCAGGCGCTGTCGCCGCACCACATGGCCTTGATGAAGCCGGGGCGGTTCTCCGCGGTGTCCACGAACTCCTCGAGCGTCGTCGCCGTGTAGGTCTTCTCCTCGAGGTTTTTGAGCGCGCGCTCATACAGGCCGTTGTGCACGGCTTCGAGCGCCTTTTCGATCTCTTCCTCGAGGTTGTCGAGCGAGATGAACAGCTTCTCGCGCGTGTCGCGGCGGACGAGGACGCACTGGTTCTTCTCGATGTCCTTCGGTCCGATTTCGAGGCGCAGCGGCACGCCCTGCATCTCGTACTGGCTGAACTTCCAGCCGGGGGAATTGTCCGTGTCGTCGAGCTTGACGCGGAACTTGCCCTTGAGGGATTCGAACAGCGCGTTCGCTTTTTCGAGCACGCCGGGCTTGTGCTGCGCGATCGGGATGATCGCGAGCTGGATCGGGGCGACCTTCGGCGGCAGCACGAGGCCGTTGTCGTCGCCGTGCACCATGATGATCGCGCCGATCATGCGGGTGGAAACGCCCCACGAGGTCTGGTGCGGGTACTGCAGCGTGTTGTCGCGGCCCGTGAACGTGATGCCGAAGTTCTTCGCCCAGCCGTCGCCGAAGTAGTGGCTCGTGCCGCCCTGCAGCGCGACGCCGTTGTGCATCATCGGCTCGATCGTGTAGGTGGCGACCGCGCCGGCGAACTTCTCCTTCTCGGTCTTCTGGCCCGTCACGGCCGGGATCGCGAGGACGTTCTTATAGAACTCCTCATAGGTGCGGAGCATGCCGAGCGTTTCCTCCATGGCCTCCTCGGCGGTCTCGTGCATCGTGTGGCCCTCCTGCCACAGGAACTCGGAGGAGCGCAGGAACGGGCGCGTCGTCTTTTCCCAGCGCACGACGGAGCACCACTGGTTGTACAGCTTCGGCAGGTCGCGGTAGGACTTGATGATCTTCTGGTAATGCTCGCAGAAAAGGATCTCGCTCGTCGGGCGCACGCACAGGCGCTCCGTGAGCTTTTCGCTGCCGCCCTCGGTGACCCAGGCCACCTCCGGCGCAAAGCCCTTCACGTGGTCCTTTTCCTTCTGCAGGAGGGACTCCGGGATGAAGAGCGGCATGTAGACGTTCTGGTGGCCGGTCGCCTTGAAGCGGCTGTCGAGCTCGCGCTGGATGTTCTCCCAGATCGCGTAGCCGTAAGGCTGGATGATCATGCAGCCCTTGACGCTCGAGTAGTCCATCAGCTCGGCCTTTTTGACGATGTCGGTGTACCATTTGGAAAAGTCGACGTCCATCGAGGTGATGTCGTCCACCATCTTTTTCTGATTTGCCAAAGAAATCAATCCTTTCGAGATGTTCCGCAGTTTGCTCTGCTTATTATAGCGAATGCGGGCGGGAAAAGCAAGGGAAAAAGCGAAAGGCGGACAGCCTGCGCTGCCCGCCCGGGGTTATGCTGAAAGCATTACTGATGATCTTCAATAAACTGCACGATCGCGCCGACAGTCTTGAGGTTCTCAACTTCGCTGTCCGGAACTTCGATCTTGAACTCATCTTCGATGCACATGATCAGATCGATAACGGCAAGAGAGTCCGCTCCCAGATCATCGACGAGATTGGAATCCTCGTTGATAATTGCCGGGTCGACGCTGAGCTGATCTGCAAGAATTTCGATGACTTTCTCCAGAACCATTTCATTTTCCTCCTATATCATATAGTTCCAAGCACCGCCCGCCTGCCGTATGGACAAAATGCCGCAGGCGTGATACAATCGGGGTGTACTTTACCTACATTGTATTGATGCGCGGATTGTTTGTCAATATGCATTTGCAAATTTTTTCCGCGCCGGAAAGGAAGATTCCGGAATGGACCTCACCAGCTTTGCCGTGATCGGGCATCCGATCGGCCACACGATGTCGCCGTTTATCCACAGGCGCCTTTTTGCGCTTTCCGGCCTTTCGCCGGCCTACACCGTTCTGGACGTGCCGTCGATCGAGGCGCAGCTTCCGGCGCTGCGCGCGCTTTCGGGCTTCAACGTCACGATCCCGCACAAGAGCGCGATCCTGCCGTTTCTCGACGCGGTCGACGAAAAGGCGGCGCTGTTCGGCTCCGTGAACACGGTGAAAAACGAAAACGGCCGCATGAAGGGCTACACGACCGACGGCGTCGGCTGCGAAAAGGCGCTGCGGCGCTATGGGCTGGACTTTTCGGGCCGCCTCCTGATTCTCGGGCGCGGCGGCGCGGCGCGCGCCATCGCGTTTGAGGCCGTGCTCTCCGCCGCGTCGCCCGCGATCGATTTCGCCTGCCGCGACGCGTCGGTCGAAAAGGCCGAGGCGCTGGCGTCCGAGCTTAGCGGCCTCTGCGCGCGGCTCGGCAAGCGGGGGACGTTCCGCGTCCTGCGCTATGCGGCGCTCGAAAACAGCGACAGCCGCTACGACCTCGCGCTGAATACGACGAGCGTCGGCATGTACCCGAACGCGGGGGAGAGCGTCGTCGGGGAGAACGTACTCGCGCGCTGCGGCGCGGCGTTCGACGCCGTGTACAACCCCGGCGAGACGGAATTCCTGCGCCTCTCCGCAAAGTGCGGGCTGAAGACCGTCGGCGGCATGGGCATGCTCGTCTGCCAGGCCGTGGCGGCGCACGAGATCTGGTACGGCGCGCAGTTTGCGGACGGCGACATCGAGCGGCTGTTCCGCGACGCCGAGGCGGAGACGGCGCGGCTGTTCCGCGCATAAGGCGGCGCAGTGCGTCAAAATGCGGCGCACCGCCGAAATCGCCGGGCTTCCGGCACGGGAAAGGAAGATGGATTTTGGGAACGGAAACGGAAAGCATGCGCGGCAACATCGTGCTTTCGGGCTTCATGGGCTGCGGCAAATCGACGATCGGCCGCCGGCTTGCCGCCGCGCTCGGCATGAAGTTTGTCGATATGGACCGGTATATCGAAGAAAAAGCGGGGCTTAAAGTCCGCGAGATCTTCGAGCAGTACGGCGAGGCGCATTTCCGCGCGCTCGAGACCGAGACGGTGCGCGCGCTCGCCGCGGGCGAGGACCTGTCTCTTATACACATCTCCGAGCCCACGAGACTGCAGCTAATC
>USBH01000057.1 GCA_900552925.1 uncultured Oscillospiraceae bacterium | reverse complement strand
CCCGCCGGTTCTACAGAGGAGCAGAATATGCTGAAAGACTATAAATCGCTGGAGCTGGACAAGATCCTCCAGCAGCTTGCGAATGAAACGACCTGCGCGGATGCGGCCGCGCTTGCCGCCGAGATCGAGCCGGACACGGACCTGAAGCACGTGGAGCGCCTTCTGCAGGAGACGGACGACGCCTTCGTGCTGATGGCGAAGTTCGGCGCGCCGTCGTTCTACGGGATGACGAACGTGACGAACGCGCTGCGCCGCGCGCAGGCCGGCGGCGTGCTGAACCTGCCCGAGCTGCTCGCCGTGGCGGGCACGCTCCGCGCGATCCGCAGCGTCTCGGACTGGCGGAAAAAGAGCGAGAGCATCAAAACCGCGCTCGACTACCGCTTTGAAACGCTGCAGCCGAACAAATTCCTCGAGGAGCGCATCTCGATGACCGTCGCGAGCGAGGAGGAGGTCGCCGACACCGCGAGCGTCGCGCTCGCGTCGATCCGCCGGAAGATCCGCGCGGCGTCGCTGCGCGTGCGCGAGCAGCTCGACAAGATGATCCGCTCGCAGACGTACCAGAAGTATCTGCAGGAGGCCATCGTCACGCAGCGCGGCGGCCGCTACGTTGTGCCGGTCAAGGCCGAGTTCCGCAACGAGGTCAAGGGCCTCGTGCACGATTCCTCGGGCAGCGGCGCGACCGTGTTCATCGAGCCGATCGGCGTCGTGGAGGCGAACAACGAGATCCGCGTCCTGCGCGCCGACGAGCAGGAGGAGATCGACCGCATTCTGGCGGAGCTGTCGCGCGAGGTCGGCGAATTCGCCGACGGCATCGTGCACAGCTACCGCGCGGCCGTCGAGCTGAACCTGATCTTCGCGAAGGGCCAGCTCGCCTATAAGATGAAGGCCGTCGTGCCGAAGCTGAACGACGCGGGCCGCGTCTGCATCAAGGCGGCGCGCCACCCGCTGATCGACAAAAACAAGGTCGTGCCGACCGATCTGCTGCTCGGGCAGGAATTCGACGCGCTGATCGTCACCGGCCCGAACACGGGCGGCAAGACCGTATCGCTCAAGACTGCGGGCCTTCTGACGCTGATGGCGATGTGCGGCCTGATGATCCCGGCGGCGGAGGGCAGCGAGATCGCCGTGTTCCGCCACGTGCTCGCCGACATCGGCGACGAGCAGAGCATCGAGCAGTCGCTCTCGACGTTCTCGGCGCACATGACGAACATCATCCGCATCCTCGACAAGGCCGACGACAGCAGCCTGATCCTCATCGACGAGCTCGGCGCGGGCACCGACCCGGTCGAGGGCGCGGCGCTCGCGATTTCGATCATCGAGGCGATGCGCGAAAAAGGCGCGAAGGTGATGGCGACGACGCACTACGCCGAATTGAAGGCGTATGCGCTGCGCACCGACGGCGTCGAAAACGGATGCTGCGAGTTCGACGTCGCGACGCTGCGCCCGACGTACCGGCTCCTGATCGGCGTGCCGGGCAAGTCGAATGCGTTCGCGATCTCGAAGCGCCTCGGCATGCCCGAGGGGATCGTCGAGCGCGCAAAGACGCTCGTCTCCGAGGAGAGCACGATGTTCGAGGAGGTCGTCACGCGGCTGGAGGACAGCCGGCGGAAGATGGAGGACGAGCGGCGCGACGCCGAACGCCACCGCATGGACGCCGAGCGCATGGTGCGCGAGGCGCAGGCTGCGCGCGACCGCGCCGAAAAGGACGCGAAGCACGAGATCGAGCGCGCCCAGCGCGAGGCGGCGGCGCTCGTGCAGAAGACGCGCCAGCAGGCGCAGGGGCTGCTCGACGAGCTCGACGCGCTGCGCCGCGAAAAGAACGCGATGCTGACGGCGGAGCAGAAAGCGCGCCTCAAGGCCGGCATCCGCAGCCTCGAAAAGGCCAGCGACCCGGTGCGCGAAAAGCGCGCGGACGAGGACTACGTGCTGCCGCGCCCGCTCCAGGTCGGCGACAACGTGCTGATCTACGACATCGACAAGGCCGCGACGGTGCTGGAGCTGCCGAAAACCGGCGATCAGGTGCTCGTGCAGGCCGGCATCATCAAGACGCGCGTGCCGATGAAGAACCTGCGGTTGACGGACAAAAAGCAGAAGGAGAAGAAGCCCGGTGGCCACCGCAACGTGACGAAGACCGCGCCGGACAGCACGGTGCGCAACGAGCTCGACGTGCGGGGCATGAACCTCGAGGAGGCGCTGATGGAGGTGGACGCGTTCATCGACCACGCGCTGCTGCGCAACCTCAACATGCTGACCATCATCCACGGCAAGGGCACCGGCGTGCTGCGCAGCGGCATCCAGCAGCATCTGAAGCGGCATAAAGCGGTGAAGTCCTTCCGCCTCGGCGTGTACGGCGAGGGCGAAAGCGGCGTCACGATCGTGGAGCTGAAGTAAGCGCCTGCCGCGCCGCGGATATGCAGGTTTTCCTTGACATCAATTCGGAATATCAGTAGAATAGATTTAAAGCGAAAAGGATAAGGGTTGGTGATACGATGCAGCACCAGACTGTGCAAAAGAGAAACGCTTTCAGCGGGCGGCGGATCCTGTCGCTTCTGCTCGCTTTCATGCTTGTGTTTGCTATCGGCGGCGTCCCGGCGCTCGCGGACGAGACGGGAGACGGCGGCGCGGAGGCCACGGCTACGCCCGAGCCCATGTCGGCGGCGGTGCCGCCGCGGCCGGAGAACCTCTACGTCTACGACGCGGCCGAAGTGCTCAGCGACGAGACGGAGAGCTCGGTCGTCAACGCCTGCAAGGCGCTCAACGAGAGCTGCGGGGCGGAGATCGCCGTGATGACGATGAGCCAGATGCCGGGCTCCAGCGAAAATGCCGACGCGCGCAAGGCGTATGCGGCGCAGGTCGTCGAGACGTGGAACCTCGGCGGCGATACGGGGAACGGCCTGCTTCTGGTGCTCTCGATAGACGACTCGGATTACTGGATCGCGCCGACCGAGAAATTCCAGGAGAATTTCACGATGAGCGTGCTTAGGAGCCTGATGAGCGACTATCTGGAGACGGATTTCGCGAACAAGGACTATGATGCGGCCGTGACGAAGTTTGTCACGGCGGCGGCCGAGCGGGCCGAGGCCTTTGTGCAGGCGCAGCAGCTTGCGGCGGGCAACACCGCTTCGGCAAGCCCGTCGCCGGAGGCGAGCGCGGCGGACGGCGCGGGCGGCAACACGTTCCTTTCGGTGCTCAGCGGCATCGGCATCGTGCTGCTCGTCCTGATCGGCATCGTCGTCGTCCTGTTCATCGTGGCGTATGTGCACGGGCGCTATGTGCGAAAAAAGCGCATGGAAGCGCGGCGCCGCCGCCGGAGCACGGCGCGGAGCACCGCGCAGAGACGCTCCGGCACGACGCGCAGCAGAACGTCGGGCACGGCGCGCACCGGCCGGGTGGACGACTACACCGACTTCATGAACCGCTATAAATGAAAATAGAAAGAGCCGCCTGCGGAGGGTTTTCCCCTGCAGGCGGCCTTTTTTGTCTGTCTCAGAGCTTTGCGCGGGATGCGATGATCGAGACCATCTCGCCGACGTTCTTCATCGAGGAGATCTCGCCCATCTTGAACTTCATGCGGAACTCGCGCTCGACGGCGGAGATCAGCGTGATGTGCTCGAGGCTGTCCCAGTCCTCGATGTCGTTGGCGGTCGTGTTCGCCGAAACGTGAATGCTGTCGTCGTCAAATACGTCCTGGAATACGCGGTCCAGTCTCGTGTAGATTTCTCTCGTGTCCATGTGTTGCAGATCCTTTCCTGGTCAGTTTATTTTATACAGGCCGTCCGGCTTTCGCGCCTTTCAGCCGGCGGCTTCGTTTCCCGAAACTTCAATGACGTGGTTCTTCGGCGTGTAGCCGTCGACGGCGAGCTGCCAGACGGTGCTGCCGTCCGCATCCTCGCTGACCTTCTCAAAGCCGAAGCTGTCGAAAAGGCCGCGGACCATGTTGTTTTTGGCCGTCGGGTAATAGTAGCCGCGGATCGTCTCGATGCCGGCTTCACGGCAGCGCTCGACGAGGCGGTCGAGCATAGCGAGCTCCATGTCGCGCTTCAGAACGCGGCAGCTCATCAGCCACAGCTCGATGTCGAGCGTTTTGCCGTTCTTTTTGCCGATCACGACGGAGACGACGCCGTTGTCGCCGAACTTGTCGATCAGCTTGCCGTACAGGCGGATGTAGTCGGAGCTTTCGAAGGTCGCCTCCATCTCGGCCGGCGTGTAGCGCTTCGTCGTCACGTTGAACTGGTTGCTCTTGTTCGTGAGCTGGGTGATGCGCGCGATGTAGATCGGCAGGAAGTCGTCGATCACGGCGTGCATCTCGAGGCTCCACAGATAGTCGCCGTAGTCGCCGAAGGAGGCCATCTCCGCGGCGCGCAGCGCGTTCTTCTTGTACATCTCGTTGCGCTTGAGGTCGTCCTCGCTGAAGGACGTCACCTCGAAGAAGCCGCTGCGGTCGATCGTCGTGATGTAGTTCTCGACGCCGTCCATCTCCGGCACGGCCGCGCCCTTGATCTGCGTGCGGACGATCTCGCGCTCGGCGGGGTTGTCGTCGGCGAAGACGATCGAGTCGGGCAGGATGTTGAGCTCGGCGGCCGTCTCGGCGATGTTGCGGTCCTTGTTCTCCCAGTTCGCCTTGATGACGATGAAGTCGTCCGGCTTCAGCGCGCCCTCGGGGTGGTTGAGGCCGGCGATCGCGTTTTCACGGTCGTTTTTGGAGCAGACCGTCAGCACGATGCCGATGGACTTGAGCTGCTTGACATAACTCTGGAACTCGTAGTACGACTGGGAAATGCCGGTTTCCTGGCCGATCTCGATGCCGTCCACGCCGTCGTCGCCGACAACGCCGCCCCAGAGCGTGTTGTCGAGGTCGAGCGCGAGCGCCTTCTTGTTCTTGCCGAAGATCGACTTGATGATGTTCGAGACGCTGAAGGCGAAGGCCGGGATCGCCTCGAAGCACATCGCGTATTTATACATGTTCCAGAACAGCGGGTTTGACCATTCCTTCAGGCCGTAGTCGGCGGAAATGTAGTTGAGGTCGTTGATGTAGAAGCTCTCGTTTTCGCGCGCGAACGCGTAGAACGCGTCGTTCAGGCGGGTGAGGAAGTTCGTCCGGCCGTGTATGTCCCACGCGTCGCGGTTGCCGAGCAGGCGGTAAAACGGCATCTCGAAGTTGTTCTGGATGATCGGGCAGTGGAATTTCTCCTGGATGCTCCGCCACATCGCCGTGAACTTTTCGGTTTCGGCGCGGAGCTTTGCGTCGACCGCCTCGGCCGAGTCGGTCATCTCCGGCCAGTTCGTGACATTGCGGTTCGAGGTGTGGATGAAAACGATGTCCGGCTTAAAGCTGCGCAGCGTCTCGTCCGGGAACATGGCGTCCTGAAAATACTGCGCGTACTCCGATTCGTAGAAGGTCGGTTCAATGCCGGCGTTCAGCAGGAAGAGCTCCAGCGTTTTGACGATGTCGCTCGTCGTGGAGCCGCCGAGCACGGCGATGCGCTTCTGGATGCGCGGCGTGCCGTCTGCGAGCAGCGTCCTGCGGATGGACCGGCGCTTCTGGATGATATAGGAAGCGTCGAAAGGGTATTCGAGTTCGGTCATGGTCAGTCTTCCTTTCTTATGCGCGCGGCGGCTCAGGCCTCGGGCGAGGGGCTCGGCGTGGGCGTGGCCGTTGCAGTAACAGCGGCGGCGCCGGTCGGGTGCTCGTCCGTGATCGTGCTGTCGGCGTCCTGATTGATCAGCTTCGTGATGTTGTCGGCGTTCTCACCGACGACCGAGTAGGCCGACATCGTGAACAGCACGTCGGTCACGCCGGTGGCTTCGATGAAGTTGACGAGGTTGCGCTCGAAGTAGCGGACGTCGAGCACGTAGATCTGCTCGAAGGAGCTCGTGTAGAACGGGATCTCCGCGTTGCCGTAGCTGTCCTTGACGACGAGCAGCTTGCGGCCGTTCGTGACGCCGGTGTCGACCTTGACGACGTAGTTGTCGCCGCCGAGGAACATCACGTAGGAGTTCGCGGTATCCACCTCGGCGAAGAGGTCGTCGCTGTACAGGTAGTTGAACGAGGCGTCGTAGTAGTACGCCTGATAGTCCGCGCGCGGCACGTAGTACTCGAAGTCCTCCGGGTCGTTCAGCAGGCGGGAATCCTGCGAGAAGCCGTACATCGTGCCGACGTAGCCCTTGTTGACGCCCTTTTCGTACATGGTCAGGTCGGCGAAGGGCACGTCGGCGACTTCGGCGAAGGTGCGGGCCGCATAGTAGGCGCCGAGCGGCTGCCAGTGGTGGTCGGTGCGCAGGTAGATGTTTTCCTCGGTGTGCTTCTTCATCACGTCGACGACGTTGACGGAGCGGATGCCGTCGTTGAGCTTTGCGGCGATGTTGTCAAAGCATTCGCTCTGGTCGGCGACGTATTCCAGCGCGTTTTTCGGCGTGTAGATCGCGCTCGAGGTCGGCGCAGGCATCGACCAGATCGTCACATCGGGGCTGATCTTGCTCTGCAGCTCGTTGAGCGCGCTCGCGTAGTTGGAGCCGGAGCCGCCGCCGAAGGCCTCCATGCAGCGCCAGTGGCCGTCCCAGTTGACCATCAGCAGGTTGTTGACCCACTCCAGCGTGCTGTTTTCCTCCGCCGAGTAGTCGCGCTGGTAGGGCTCGTCCGCGGCGCTGACGGCCTGCGTGAACTCCGAAAGGATCTCGCGGCCGGCAACGCCCTCATACGGGTCCGGCGTCGGCGAGGGCGTCGGCGTGGCTTCGGCTTCTTCGCCCGAATCCTCGTTGTTCTCCGCAGCGGTGCTGATCGTGGAGAACAGGCGCATGCCGAAGGAAGATTTGATCTGGTTGCTCATGTTTTTGAAGCTGTCGTGATACGGCACCGTGTCGTCGTAAAACGTCGTGATGCCGGCGGTAAAATCGCCGGAAAAATAGTTCTCGAGCGAGAACGTGGGGAACTCCGCGAGGTTGCGGTTCTCGATCTGCGACTTGGTGGAGCGCGGAAAGACGAGCAGGAAAATGGCGATGGCCGCGAAAACGAACAAAAAGGCGCCGACAGAGATCAGGGAGAGCCGGGTCTCAAGAAGCGCACGGCGGTGCTGTGCGCGGGCCTCGCGCAGGGCGGCGGCGCTCTGCGGCTTATCCGAGGGGGTGTTGGACATGACGGCGGTCTCCTTTCTGTCAGAACTGGAAGTAGAGGAATACGTTGTTTGTGGAATCCACAAGCAGGATGCTCACGACGATGAGCAGCCCGAGGCAGATCGCGACGGAACCGATCCGCCCGACCGCATAAATCGCGTCGCTTTTGTTTTCGAAGAAATACGATTTGATTTTGGGCAGCACCGGCAGGCTGCAGAGAATGGCCGCAGCGATCAGGAAGATGTTGTTGCGCAGCGAGGACCAGGTGATCGGGTCCGCGAGCGGCGCGCCGTTCGTGAGCATGCTGATGCCCGAGATGTTCAGGAAGAACTGGCCGAGCTGGCCGAGGTCCTCAAAGAAGAAGATGCCGAAGCCGATGATGATGACGAGCTTCGTGTAGATGTGCTTGCACCAGATCGGCCACTTCTTCATGCGCTTTTTGCCGAGCTTCTGCTCAAACAGCATGAAGCAGCCGTAGTACAGGCCCCACAGGATGTAGTTCCAGGTGGCGCCGTGCCACATGCCGGTGCAGAACCAGACGAGGAAGAGGCTCGCGTATTTGCGGTTTTTGCCGAAAATCGGCACGTAGAGCAGGTAGTCGCGGAAGAAGGAGCTGAGCGAAATGTGCCAGCGCTGCCAGAACTCCGCGACGGTCTGGCACACGAAGGGGTGCCGGAAGTTTTCCTCGATCCGGAAGCCGAACAGGCGGCTGAGGCCGATGGCGATGTCCGAATAGCCGCTGAAGTCGAAATACACATACAAAGAGTAGGCAATGATGGTGTACCAGGTGCCGAACACCGAAAGCCCCGCGATGTCCTTGCCGAAGAACGTGTCGACGATGCTCCACAGGTTGTTCGCGATGATGACCTTTTTCGCAAGGCCGATGATGATGCGCAGCGAACCCTCCCACACGTCTTCCAGCGTCGTTGTGCGGTTGTCGATCTCGTTTTCAATCGTGCTGTAGCGGACGATCGGGCCGGAGATCACGTGCGGGAACAAGGAGAGGTAGAGCAGGAATTTCGGGTAGTGCTTCTGCACCTGCACGGTCTCCCAGTAGCAGTCGAGAATGTAGGAGATCGCCTTGAACGTGTAGAAGCTGATGCCGAGCGGCAGCGCGACCTGCGGCACGGCGAGGCCGGCGCCGAAAATGGCGTTCACGTTCTGGAAGAAGGGCGTGGTGTATTTGAAGACGAGCAGCAGGGCGATATTGACGGCGATGCCGGTTGCGACGGCGACCTTCGCGCCCTGTTTTTCCCGGTGTTTATCGATTTGCAGGCCAATGAACCAGTTGAAAACGGAGCTGAAAAGCAGGAGCAGAACCCAGACCGGTTCGCCCCAGGCGTAGAAAATCAGAGAAAAAACGATGAGCACCGTGTTTTTGGCGCTCAGCTTTTTGGCCAGTGCGTAGGCGATCAGGCACAGGGGCAGGAAGAAGTAGAGAAAAAACAGATCGGCAAATGACATAGCGAAACCCTTTCACAGACATCCCAGAAAATTCAGCCTGCCGAGCAGGCCGGACGGCGCAGTTTCCATAATACGCAATTCAAAATTATTTTAGTATAAAGCGCGGCAATAGTCAAGAAGACTTCCGACAGAATGCACGGTTTTTTGCCGCTGAAAATTGGACAGGCCGCGACCCGGCTTCGGGCCGGACTGCGGGCCGAGAAATTTTCCGCATTTGTAGGTTTGTCAAACATTTTGTACAGAGAGAGAATCAAAGAAGGCAGCAAGTTTTTCTTTGGGAGAGAGCCAGGCCAAGGGGCGCATAGGTAAGTTGTTGG
>USBH01000056.1 GCA_900552925.1 uncultured Oscillospiraceae bacterium | reverse complement strand
CAGCGCCTTGACGCTCGTCTCGACGAAGGAGTCCATCTTCCAGTCGCCCTTGCAGCCGCAGACGCGGTAGACGAAGTTCGAAAGCATCGTCTTGCCCTCCTGCGTGTGGAGCACCTCGGGGTGGAACTGCAGCGCATAGAGCTTCTTCTCGGGCTTTTCCGCCGCCGCGACCGGGCAGTTGTCGGTATAGGCCGAAGCCGTGAAGCCCGGCGCGATCGTCTCGACGTAATCGTTATGGCTCATCCAGCAGACCGTCTCCGGGCTGACGTTGTGGAAAATCTCGGAGTTCGTATCGACGTGCACGAGCGTTTTGCCGTATTCGCGCTCCGGCGCCGTGCACACGTGGCCGCCGAGCAGGTGCATCATGAGCTGGCAGCCGTAGCACAGGCCGAGCACCGGGATGCCCAGCTCGAAAATGGCCGGGTCGATCGTCGGCGCGCCGTCCGTGTAGACGCTGTTCGGGCCGCCGGTGAAAATGATGCCCTTCGGGTTTTCCGCGCGGATCGCCTCAAGGCCGACGCGGTAGGAGACGATTTCGCAGTAGACGCCGCACTCGCGCACCCGGCGGGCGACAAGCTGATTATACTGGCCGCCGAAATCGACGACCAAAACTTTTTCATTCTTTGCCATATGAATCATTTCCTTTTCTGGGAATTATTCAACCGTCACGGACTTTGCAAGATTCCGCGGTTTATCGATGTCGCAGCCCTTCATGGACGCCACATAGTAGGCGAAAAGCTGCATCGGGATCACCGAAAGCGAGGGCAGCATGAACGGGCTGATCTTCGGGATATAGAAAACCATATCGGTCTGTTCGGCGATTTCCGTTCTGTCCTCGGTCGCAAGGCCGAGCACCACGGCGCCGCGCGCCTTGACCTCGCGGATATTCGACATCATCTTGTCGAACAGCCGGCCGTCCGTCGCAAGCGCGATCACGAGCGTGCCGTCCTCGATCAGGGAGATCGGGCCGTGCTTCAGCTCGCCCGCCGCGTACGCCTCCGAGTGGATGTAGGAGATTTCCTTGAGCTTGAGCGAGGCTTCCAGCGACGCCGCGTAGTCGACGTTGCGCCCGATGAAGTACATATCGCCGGCGTTGAAGTACCGGGAGGCGAAGAACTGGATGTTTTCCTTGTGCGCGAGCATCTTTTCGATGAGCTCCGGGATCTGCTGCAGCTCCGCGATATAGCGGTCGAGCTCCTCCGCGCTCAGGCGGCCGAGCTTTTCGCCGATGTAGAGCGTCAGCAGGTAGATGACCGCGAGCTGCGTGCTGTACGCCTTGGTCGAAGCCACCGAGATCTCCGGACCGGCCCAGGTGTAAATCACGTCGTCCGACTCGTTCGCGATCGTGCTGCCGACGACGTTGACGATCGAGAGCACGCGGCAGCCCGCGCGCTTTGCCTCGCGCAGCGCGGCCAGCGTATCGGCCGTCTCGCCGGACTGGCTGATGATGATCATCAGCGTGCGCTCGTCGATGATCGGCTTCCTGTAGCGGAATTCCGAGGCGACGTCCACCTCGACCGGGATGCGCAGCAGCTCTTCAAACGCGTACTTCGCGACGACACCGACGTGGTACGCCGTGCCGCAGGCGACGATGCAGATCTTCGTAAAGCTCTTAAGCTGCTCCGCCGTGAGCGTGATGTCGTCGAGCACGACGCGCCCGTTCCGGATGCGCGGCGCGATCGTATCGCGCACGGCCTTCGGCTGCTCGCAGATCTCCTTCATCATGAAGTGCTCGTAACCGCCCTTTTCCGCGGCCTCGATGTCCCACTCGATGTGCTCGATCGTCTTTTCGACCGGCTCGGCGTCCGGGCTGAAGAACTCGACCGCATCGCGCGTGAGCACCGCGATCTCGTTGTCCTTCAGGCGGTAGATGTCGCGCGTATGGGAGAGGATGGCCGGAATGTCGGAGGCGATGAAGTTCTCCCCCGCCCCCACGCCGATGATCAGCGGGCTGTCCTTGCGCACGCAGAACAGGCGGTCCGGATACTCGGTGCTGATGATGCCGAGCGCGTAGCTGCCCTCCACCTTGGAGATGACCTTCGCGATCGTCTCCAGAATGTCGCCGCGGTCGTAATACTCGAGCATCTGCGCGACCACTTCGGTGTCCGTTTCCGAAACGAACTGGACACCGCGGCGCATCAGATGGTTTTTGAGGTACAGGTAATTCTCGATGATGCCGTTGTGCACGACGGCGAACTTGCCGCCCTCGCTTGTCTGCGGGTGCGAGTTGACGTCGCTCGGCGCGCCGTGCGTCGCCCAGCGCGTGTGGCCGATGCCGAGCGTGCCGGCGACCGCCTTGCCGCCCTCGATCAGCTCGCTGAGCACGCGCAGTCTGCCCTTGGCCTTTGCCACGCGGATGCCGTTCTCCGAAAAGACCGCGACGCCCGCGGAATCATACCCGCGGTATTCGAGCTTTTCCAGTCCCTCCAGAAGAATCGGCGCCGCCTGATTGTCTCCGATATAGCCGACAATGCCGCACATAATCTATCCCTTCCTTTCTTTAAGCTGCCGCGCGTTTCGCGGCAGAGCAGGGAAAGCGGGCGACCGAAGTGCCCGCTTTCCTGTTTTCAGCCATTATCTGTAAATAATGTCCTCGCGCGCCGGGCCGTTGGACACCATGGTGATCGGTACGCCGATGTGCTTTTCGGCGAACTCGACGTACTTTCTCGCGTTTTCCGGCAGATCCTCATACTTGCGGATGCCGCCGATGTCGCACTTCCAGCCCGGAAGGACTTCAAGCACCGGCTTGCAGCGCTTGAGCTCCGTCGTCGTCGGGAAATAATCGATGCGCTTGCCGTCGAGCTCGTACGCCACGCAGACCGGGATCTCATCGAGATAGCCGAGCGCGTCGAGCACCGTGAAGGCCACGTCGGTCGCGCCCTGCGCCGCGCAGCCGTAGCGCGCCGCAACGAGATCCAGCCAGCCCATTCTTCTCGGGCGGCCGGTCGTGGCGCCGTATTCGCCGCCGTCGCCGCCGTGACGGCGCAGCGCGTCCGCCTCGTCGCCGAAGATCTCGGAGACGAATTCGCCCGCGCCGACCGCGCTCGAGTACGCCTTGACGACCGTGACGATCTCGCGGATCGCATACGGCGGGATGCCGCCCGCGCCGATCGCGCCGAAGCCGGCGAGCGGCGAGGACGAAGTGACCATCGGGTAAATGCCGAGGTCCGGGTCCTTCAGGGAGCCGAGCTGGCCCTCGAGCAGGATCGTCTTGCCGGCCTTCACGGCGTCGTGCAGCAGCGTGAACGTATCGGCAACAAACGGCTCAAGCGCCGCCTTGTATTCCATGAGCTTTTCGTAAATTTCCTCGCGGTCGAGCGGCTCGACCTGATAGAGGTCCTTGTACAGCACGTTCTTGAGGTCGAGCACGTGGTCGATCTTCTCCATCAGCGCGTCCTTGTCGTCGAACAGCTCGCTGACCTGGAAGCCGATCTTCGCGTACTTGTCGGAGTAGAACGGCGCGATGCCGCTCTTCGTGGAGCCGAAGGATTTCGCCGCGAGGCGGGCCTCCTCCATGCCGTCGAGCGCCTTGTGGTACGGCATGACGATCTGGCAGCGGTTCGAGACCACGAGGTTCGGCATGGGTACGCCGCGGTCCGTAACGGTCTTGATCTCATTGATGAAGTTCTCGACAGACAGCGCTACGCCGTTGCCGATGACGTTGATGATATTCTTTCTGAAAATGCCGGAGGGCAGCTGATGCAGCGCAAATTTGCCGTACTCGTTGATGATCGTGTGGCCGGCGTTGCTGCCGCCCTGAAAACGCACGACGATGTCCGACGTCTCCGCGAGCATATCGGTAATCTTGCCCTTTCCCTCGTCGCCCCAGCAGGCGCCGACGATTGCCTTTACCATAATCGTTCAAGCCTTTCTTTCATGTATATTTTTTGCGCCGCCCCGCTATGCCCCGCAGCTGCGGGAAAGTCGGGCGGGCCCGGATTACAGGTTGATTTCGGCGGTCTCCGTTTCCAGATCGGCATAGCGCTCCAGAACCGGCTGCACCGTCTCCTTGAGGAAGATCTCCGTCTGCCGCGGCGCGCGGCCCACGTACTTGTGCGGGTCGACGATCCCCTTGAGCTCCTCGAGCGTGACGCCGAAGATCGGGTCGCCCGCGATGCGCTCGAGCAGGTCGTTCTCGCCGCCCTCTTCCTTGATGACCTTCGAAGCCGCCATCGAATGCACGCGCACGTGCTCGTGCAGCTCCTGACGGTCCGCGCCGCGCTTTGCGGCGTCCATCATGATGTTCTCGGTCGCCATAAACGGCAGCTCGCGGCGGAGGTGCTGCTCGATGACCTTCGGGTAGACGACGAGGCCGTCCGCCACGTTCATCACGAGGTTCAGGATCGCGTCGGTCGCGAGGAACGCCTCCGGCACGCTGATGCGCTTGTTCGCCGAGTCGTCGAGCGTGCGCTCGAACCACTGCGTCGAAGCCGTGATGGCCGGGTTCAGCGCGTCGACCACGACGTAGCGCGCGAGAGACGCGATGCGCTCGCTGCGCATCGGGTTGCGCTTGTACGCCATCGCGGAGGAACCGATCTGGTTCTTTTCGAACGGCTCCTCGACCTCCTTGAGGTGCTGCAGCAGGCGGATGTCGTTCGAGAACTTCGCCGCGCTCTGCGCGATGCAGCTCAACACGTTCAGCATCTGGCTGTCGAGCTTTCTCGGGTAGGTCTGGCCGGATACGGCGAAGCACGTTTCGTAGCCCATCTTCTCGGCGATCTTGCCGTCGATCTTCGCGGCGAGCTCGTCGTTGCCGTCAAAGAGCTCGAGGAAGCTCGCCTGCGTGCCGGTCGTGCCCTTCGAGCCGAGCAGCTTCGCCTTGCCGATCTGGTACTCGACGTCCTCGAGATCCATCAGGAACTCCTGGATCCAGAGCGTCGCGCGCTTGCCGACGGTCGTCGGCTGTGCGGGCTGGAAGTGCGTGAAAGCCAGCGTCGGCAGGTCCTTGTATTCCTCCGCGAACTTCGAAAGCACGCGGATGACGTTGACAAGCTTTTTGCGAATGACCTTCATCGCCTCGGTCATGATGATGATATCGGTATTATCGCCCACGTAGCAGCTCGTCGCGCCGAGGTGGATGATGCCAGCCGCCTTCGGGCACTGCTGGCCGTAGGCGTAGACATGGCTCATCACGTCGTGGCGGACTACGCGCTCGCGCGCTTCGGCGACCTCATAGTTGATGTCGTCGGCATGCGCCTTGAGCTCGTCGACCTGCTCCTGCGTGACCGGCAGGCCGAGCTCCATCTCGCTCTCCGCCAGCGCGATCCACAGGCGGCGCCACGTTTTGAACTTCATATCCGGAGAGAAAAGGTATTTCATCTCCTTGTCGGCATAGCGGGAGGAAAGTGGGGATTCGTAGGTGTCTCTCATTCGATCGATCTTCCTTTCTGCTCTGGGACCGCCGCGCCGCACGGCGAAAGGCGGTCTGTATTCTCGGAACCAGGAACACATTCCAATACATGATAATTCTATAAAAAACCGCAGCGATTGTCAATCTTTTTCCGAAAACCACAGCGCAAGGATTCGTACAAAATCCGCCGCACACAGCGCCAAATACTGGCGTTTCACAGAAAAGGCGCCAGAGCTTGCAGGAAGAGAGATGCGTTCATGCAGAATCCGCATTGCGTTCTTGAATTTTTTACATAAAGCATATTGCAAATTTGCCGCAGACGTGATAAAATAGCTCTATGTTCCCCACCGGGAGACACGCTCGGTTTTGCAGGATTCCGTTTCGGAAGTTGCGTTTCACCGGGGTTCAGATCTTATTTTAGTGCAAGGAGCGATTCGAAATGTCTTATGTAAGCGAACAGCTTGCCGAGCTCAAGCGGCTCAACGCAAACGAACCTGAGTTTATCCAGGCGGCCACCGAGGTCCTCACCTCCCTGGAGCCTGTCATCGAGGCCAACCCGCAGTATGAGGCCGCCGGCATCCTGGAGCGCATCACGGAGCCGGAGCGCCAGATCAAGTTCCGCGTGCCGTGGGTAGACGACAACGGCAAGGTCCACGTCAACCGCGGCTACCGCGTGCAGTTCAACTCCGCGATCGGCCCGTACAAGGGCGGCCTGCGCCTGCACCCGTCCGTCAACCTCGGCGTCATCAAGTTTCTCGGCTTCGAGCAGATCTTCAAGAACTCCCTGACCGGCCTGCCGATCGGCGGCGGCAAGGGCGGCTCCGACTTCGACCCGAAGGGCAAGAGCGACCGCGAGATCATGGCGTTCTGCCAGAGCTTCATGACGGAGCTCTACCGCCACATCGGCGCGGATACGGACGTTCCGGCCGGCGACATCGGCGTCGGCGCCAGAGAGATCGGTTATCTCTACGGCCAGTACAAGCGCATCCGCAACTGCTATGAGGGCGTGCTCACCGGCAAGGGCCTCACCTACGGCGGCTCGCTCGTCCGTACGCAGGCGACCGGCTACGGCCTGCTCTACTTCACGGACGCGATGCTGAAGAAGAACGGCATGGACATCAAGGGCAAGACGGTCGTCATCTCCGGCGCCGGCAACGTCGCGATCTACGCGGCGGAGAAGGCGATCGAGATGGGCGCGAAGGTCGTCACGATGTCCGACTCGACCGGCTGGATCTACGACGCCGAGGGCATCGACCTCGCGGCGATCAAGGAGATCAAGGAAGTCAAGCGCGAGCGCCTGACCGCTTACAAGGCGTACCGCCCGAACAGCGAGTACCACGAGGGCAAGGGCGTCTGGAGCATCAAGTGCGACATCGCGCTCCCCTGCGCAACGCAGAACGAGCTCAACGAGGAAGACGCGAAGATGCTCGTCCAGAACGGCGTGCAGGCGGTCGCCGAAGGCGCCAACATGCCGACGACGCTGGAGGGCACCGAGGTGTTCCTGAAGGCCGGAGTCCTCTTCGGGCCTGGCAAGGCGGCGAACGCCGGCGGCGTCGCGACCTCCGCGCTCGAGATGAGCCAGAACAGCGAGCGCCTCTCCTGGAGCTTCGAGGAGGTCGACGCAAAGCTCAAGGGCATCATGGAGAACATCTTCAAGAACGTCGACGCAGCGGCCGAGAAGTACGGCCATGCGAAGAACTACGTCGTCGGCGCGAACATCGCCGGCTTCGTCAAGGTCGCCGATGCCATGCTCGCCCAGGGCATTGTCTGATTGGGGCATTTTCTGATCCTGCACATACAGCAAAGCGCTGCAAACGAAATGCGTTTGCAGCGCTTTTTGCATCTGAAAACTTCCCCCGTCCTCTCCGTTCGACAGGGAAAAAGCCACTCAAAGGCATAAAGGAAGCACACGCCGGTTTCTCTGAAACGGAGGAGCAGACACGTGTGCTTTTCTCTATTTTGCCGTTATAATCTTACGCCGGGCTGCGCGTCAGCCGGGATACTGATGCCGCTCCAGCCGGCGGAACAGCCGCGCGAGGACGATGATCGCCGCTGCGGCGAGAATGACCTCCGCCACAAGCTGCGCATACGCGAGGCCATACAGCGGGAAGATCCAGTTCAGGATGAACAGCGCCGGGATCTCCAGCACGATCTTGCGCAGAACGGCAAAGATGAACGCTTCTTTGCCGAGGCCGCAGGCCTGGAACACGCCGACCGCAAGGAAGTCCATGCACAGGAACGGCATGGCGAGGCACATGCCGCGCAGGAACGACGTGCCGTAGGCGACGATCTGCTCGTTGTCCATAAACATGCGGACAAGGTCGCCTGCAAACACGAGATACGCGATCATCACGAGGAAAAGGAAGGAAAGCGAGATCCGCGCGGTGAAGAAAAAGGTCTTTTTCATGCGCCGCGTGTTGCCGCTCGCGTAGTTGTAGCTGATCAGCGGCATGATGCCCTGCGAAATGCCGAGCGCCACCTGGAACGGCACCGTGTTGATCTTCTGGGCGATGCCCATCGCCGCCACGGCGTCCGAGCCGAAGGAGGCCGCGAAGTTGTTCAGCACCGTCATGCCCGTCACGTTGAGCAGGTTCTGGATCGACGCCGGGATGCCGACGCCGCAGACGCCGCGGACGATGCGCATCGTCGGACGGAACTGGCGCGGATTGATGCAGACGTAGGTGCGCCCGCGCCGGACAAAGAGCAGAACGAAGAAATACAGGCAGGCCACGCAGTTCGAGATGAAGGTCGCGCAGCCGGCGCCCGCCGCGCCGAGGTTCAGGCCCCACGGCAGGACGAAAATCGGGTCGAGCAGGATGTTCAGCAGGCAGCCGCTCATCGTGCCGATGCTCGCGTGCAGCGACGCGCCCTCCGCGCGGACGAGGTAGGCCATGACCACGTTGAGGATCGCCGGAGCCGCGCCGAAGCTGACGGTCCACATAAGGTATCCGCCGGTCGCCTGCGCCGTCTCCGCATTGGCGCCGAGCACGACGAGCAGCGGCGCGCTGAAAACGGTGTAGAGCACGGAGAACAGCAGGCCGCTGAACAGCGCGCAGTAAAATCCGAACGCCGAGCTCTTGTACACGGTGTCCATATCCTTGCTGCCGAGCGCGCGGCTCATCATGCTCGAGCTGCCGACGCCGAAGAGGTTGTTGATCGCGTTGAAGGCGAGCAGCACCGGCGCCGCCAGCGTGACCGCCGCATTCTGAATCGGGTCGTTCAGCATGCCGACGAAGTAGGTGTCCGCGAGGTTGTAGATCACCATGACGAGCGAGCTGATCACCGTCGGGATCGCGAGCTGCATGACCGCCTTCGGTATCGGCGTGTTTTCAAATAATTCTGTCTTTTTTGCGTCTTCCATTAAAATTACCAGTCCCTTTCCTTCCACTCCGGATCACAGGCGCGCGAACGCCTGCTTGCCGGCGGCACGGATGCGCCCATGCCGTTTTTGCATTCATTCTGTCCCTGTCGTGTTCCGCTCAGCCGAAGCGGTCGAGAATCAGCTTGCAGCAGCCGTAGATCCCCGCGTCGTTGCCGAGCGATGCGAGCGCGAAGCGCACGTCGCGGTTCGGATAAAACGCGTATTTCAAAAATCCCTGCCGGACGCCCTCGAGCAGCGGCGCCCCGGCGCGGGAAACGCCGCCGCCGATCACGACGGCTTCGGGGTCGCTGACCGTGCAGCCTGCCGCGAGGAAAAAGCCGAACGCGTCGTATACGGTCTGTCTCTTATACACATCTCCGAGCCCACGAGACTGCAGCTAATCT
>USBH01000055.1 GCA_900552925.1 uncultured Oscillospiraceae bacterium | reverse complement strand
CACCGTCTAATTCGTCGGCAGCGTCAGATGTGTATAAGAGACAGATCCGGTCCGCCATGGCCTTGATGACCGCCATCTTGTCAAACGTGGCGTAGTTGTTGATATAGCCTGCAAAGCCGCACATACTGAGGGCCTCCTTTTCGGGTTCTGGTTATTTCAAAAGGGAATTGTAAGCGGGTTTGAGCTGCTTGCCGCAGGTGAGCACCGCCGCGCGGGCCAGCACCTCGAGCGCGTCGAGATAGCCGCTGCCGATGTCGTTGTCGCGCTTGATGATCGAAAGCTCCGTGCAGCCGAGGATGATCGCGTCGCAGCCCGCGCTGCGCAGCGCCGCGGAAACGGCGCGGAATTTGTCCATATCGGCCGGCTTTCCGGCTTTTACGCAGTCGTAGATCAGCGACATCACGTGCGTCTGCATCGCATCGTCCGGCAGCGCATACGGGACGCCCGCGGCGGAAAGCGCTTTCTGGAACAGGCCGGTATGTACGGTGCCGGTCGTCGCCATGATGCCGGCCTTTCTGCAGCCGGCGTTTTTGAGGTAAGCGGCCGTCTCCTGCACCATGTTGATGAACGGCACGTGCACGCTGCTCTGCAGCGCGTCGTGAAAGCTGTGCGCGGTCACGCACGGCGTGCCGATGGCGCAGACGCCGAGCGCTTCAAGCTTCTGCGCCATGTCGACCATCGGCGGCACGGGGGAGGGCTTCGTCGGGTCCAAAATATATGCGGTTCTGTCGGGCACGCTCGGGCGGTTGAAAACGATCACGTCGAGGTGCTCCTGGTCGGTTTTCGCGTCCGTCATGTCGACGATCAGCTCGAGCAGATACGCCGTCGCCATCGGGCCGAGGCCGCCCACAATACCAAAGCTCTTCATCAGTCGTATAGTCCTTTATTGTTGAAATATCGCTTGTACTTTTCAAAATAGTGGTACTGGTTGCGCTTGAACATCAGCCAGCGCTTGAGGCTGCGGTCCTTCTTGTAGTAGTAGGAGTTCACAACCTTGCCCGCGTCGATCAGGGCCTTCGCTTCGGCCTTGACCTTTTCGTCCGGGCAGTAGTCGAAGATGATCTTCGTCGGGATGATCGTGTAGAGCACCTTGTTCGTCGCGACCGTCAGTTCCATCGGCTTGTTGTAGATCACGTCGTCCGCGAGCCACTTGGCGATGTTGTAGCCGGCCGCCGTCACAAAGTAGCTGCTGCGGCCCTGGCGCAGGTTCATCTCAAAGAGCTTGTACTTGCCGTCGCGCTCGTCGTACTTCATGTCGAAGTTCGCAAAGCCGACGTAGCCGATGCCCTCGAGGAAGCCCTTCATCTGCTCGTTGAGCTTCTCGTCGTAGCCGTTGATGATCGCGGCGTAGCTGCCGATGCCCTCGGGGGAGTGCTCCTCGAGCACCGCGTTGCCCAGCGCGATCAGCTTGACCTTTTTGTCCTTGCCGCAGTAGCAGTTCATCACGCGCATCTTCGAGTCGTCGCCCAGGATGTACTCCTGTAAAATCAGGTGGTCCTTGTAGGACGAGCCGTAGATCGCGTCGAGGATCGCGTCGAATTCCTCCCGGCTTTTCGCAACGAAGACCTTCTTCTTGTGCGGGAACTTGCAGTTCCAGTACGCGACGCTGTTCGACGGCTTGATGATGACCGGGAAATCGAACGGCAGCTCGATCGTCTTGTAATTTTCATAGGAGCAGGTCGTCGTTTTCGGGAAGGAAAAGCCGTGCTCCTCACAGACCTGATAGAAGCTCTCCTTGATCGAAAGGCGCATCAGGAGCGCTTCGTCGATGCATTCGAATTCGTAGATGCCGCGCAGCTTTTCCTGGTTGCGCACGAGCATCTTGATGTAGTTGTCGCCGCACGGGACGAGCAGCAGGCGCATGCCGCTGTAGTGCTCGGCAAACTTTTTGAGCGTGCTGACGAAAACCTCGTCCTCCTCAAGGCGCGGCTCCACGGTCTGCACCTCGACGATATGGCTGTTCATGCAGGCGGGCAGAATGCCCTTGCCGACGGCGACGCTCCGGATGCCGTAGGCCTCGTGGAAAGAGCGCGCCATGCCGTATACGTTGATGTCGCTGCCGAGCAGCACCGGCAGGAAATCCTGTTTTCTGAGTTCTTCCGTGTTGATCATTGCTTTCTGCCCCCATTAAGCCGTTTTGGCGTCGGATTTTTCCACATAGCGCTGCAGGTTCTCGTCGTTGAAGTACTGGTCGTACCAGACGAGGAACGTGTACACGGTCCAGACGCGGCGGCTGTTGTCGGCCTTGCCGTTTTTGTGGTCGTCGAGGAGCTTCACAAGCTGTTCGGTGTGGAAGAATTTCTCCGCGACCTCGCCGGTGAACTTCTCCCTGACGATGTTGTAGTACTTGTCCTCCTTGAGCCAGACGCGCGTCGGCACCGGGAAGCCGAGCTTCTTCTTGTCGGCCCACTTTTCGGGCATGCGGCGCAGCGCGGCCTTGCGCATCGCGTACTTGGTGTTCTCGCTGTTGACGCGGTACTTGAGCGGGATGCGCTGTGCGAGCGCCATGACCTCCTTGTCGAGGAACGGCACGCGCAGCTCGAGCGAGTTTGCCATGCTCATCTTGTCGGCTTTCAGCAGGATGTCGCCGACCATCCAGGCGTTGAGGTCGACAAACTGCATCTTCGTGACCGGGTCCTTGTCCTTGACGCGGTCATAGAAGGGCTTGACGATCGCGGCGGGGGAGGGCGCGTCGGTTTTGATTTTCAGGATCTTCTTGCGCTCCGCTTCGGAGAACATGTAGGCGTTGCCGATGAAGCGTTCCTCGAGGCGCTTGCCGCGGCGGATCAGGAAATTGATGCCCGATTTCTTCGGCAGGTGCGAGGCGATTTTGCCGATCGCGCGGCGGATCGGGAACGGGATCCTGTCATAGGCGGGAACCGCGAGCGGCTCCTTGTAGATGTTGTAGCCGCCGAAGATCTCGTCGGCGCCCTCGCCGGACATGACGACCTTCAGGTACTGCGACGCCGTGTTGCAGACGAAGTAGAGCGCGACGGCGGCGGGGTCGGCGAGCGGCTCGTCCATGTGGTACTGGATCTTGGGGAAGTTGCCCCAGAATTCCTCCGGCGTGATCGTCTTCGAGTAGTTCTTGACCGGGATCATCTCGGAAAGCTCTTTCGCATAGCTGATCTCGTTGTACTTCGAGCCGTTGTCAAAGCCGACCGTAAACGTCTTGTCCACGTCGGCCGAGCAGGCCACGTAGCTCGAATCGACGCCGGAGGAGAGGAACGAGCCGACCTCGACGTCCGCGATCTTGTGCGCCTCGATGGAATCGTCGAAGGTCTTTTCGATGGCGTCCACCCAGTAGTCGAGCGATTTGTCCTCTTCGGCGTTGAATTCGGGGCTCCAGTAGCGCGCCGTCTTCATCTTGCCGTCCTTATAGAAGAAATAGTGCGCGGGCGGCAGCTTGTAGACGCCCTTGAAGAACGTCTCGTTGCCCGGCGAATACTGGAAGGAGAGGTAGCTTTCCAGCGCGCGCTCGTTGAGCTCTTTTTTGAAATGCGGGTGCTCGACGAAGCTCTTGATCTCGCTGCCGAACAGCAGCGTGCCCTGCATTTCGGCATAATAAAACGGCTTGATGCCGAAAAAGTCGCGCGCGCCGAACAGCGTTTTCGTGTTCTTGTCCCAGATGATGAAGGCGAACATGCCGCGCAGCTTGTTGAGTAGGTCGGTGCCGTACTCCTCAAAGCCGTGCAGCAGCACCTCGCTGTCGGTTTTCGTCGTAAAGACGTGGCCGGCCTTCACAAGTTCTTCGCGGATCGACTGGTAGTTGTAGATCTCGCCGTTGAACATCAGGACCTTGCTCTTGTCCTCGTTGAGGATCGGCTGGCGGCCGCCCTCGAGGTCGATGATGGAAAGGCGGCGGAAGCCGAGGGCGATGTCGCCGTCCATATAGTAATCTGCGTCGTCGGGGCCGCGGTGCCGGATCCGGTCCGCCATGGCGTGCAGCACAGGCGCCATGGTCTGCGTCTCACCGCCGCCGATGTATCCCACAAAACCGCACATAGTGATAACCTCCTTTTAAGGTTTAGTTTGCCTTGTGTTCATTTTCTGTATTCCTGATCAGTGCAAAAAGCGAGGGCGCCCACTCGGGGTACGCCGCGGAAAGCGCCTTGCTGTTCAGGGCGGGCAGCGCGTCCTTGGGGATCGCGTCGCTCCCGCGGCTCTTCTCGCCGGCAAGCAGCATCCGGCTTCTGGCAAGCGAAAGCTGCATTTTGCCGCTCGTGACGGCCTCGCTCAACCCGGCCTCCGTCTCGAAAAGCCCGGCGGGGTTTTTCGGGTTGGCCGAGTAGAGCAGGCGGAAGGCGTTGTAAACCGCGCAGCTCAGGTAAACCGTGACCTGCCGCGTCAGAGATTTGCTATTGATTTTTTTCAGAATACCAAATACAATATGGATGGAGTTCGATATTATTTTCCGGTCCACATTCGGCAAGGCTTCCAGAAGGTCGCCGTCGTCCCCTTCGGGCACGTGCAGCTTTTCACCCTGCCGGTGCGGCGTTTTGCCGAGCAGATAGTCGCAGGAGACGTTGTAGTAATCCGCGGTGCGCACGATAAAATCGAGTCCGCATTCGCGGATGCCTTTTTCATAATGGGAGAGAAGCGCCTGCGAAATGCCGAGGTCCTGCGCGGCCTGCTTCTGGCTGATGCCCCGTTCCTTGCGGAGCAGCGTCAGAATCCGCGGAAAGTCATTGTTCACCTGTCCGTTCACCACCTGAGCGAAAAAATAACATCGTGTAAATTATATCCGAATTTATCCGAGAAGTAAACAGCTTCGGCGCACTTTTTTCCGCGCAAAGGGACTTTTTTCCGGAAAAAGCGCGCGCAACGCGCATAGAAAGCGGCGCGGGCCTTCAGCCTGCGCCCGGAAAGGAACCGATATGAAATCGTATACCATCCATCTGATCCGCCACGGCGTCTGCGAGGGCAACCTCGAGGGCCGCTACGTCGGCCGCACGCAGTCGCCGCTTGCCCGGGAGGGCATACAGGCGCTGCTCGAGCTGAAGCGCAAGGGCACCTACCCCGAGGCCGTGAAGTATTACGCGAGCCCCTGCGTGCGCTGCGTCGACACGCTGAAGGTGCTGTACCCGACCGCCGACCCGGAGGTCATCCTGGAGCTCGCCGAGTGCGACTTCGGCGACTGGGAAAACAAGAAGGCCGAAGAGCTGCAGAACGACCCGCGCTTTACCGCGTGGATGAACGGCGGGCGGCACGAGGCGCCGCCGAACGGCGAGAGCAGCATCGTGTTCATGCAGCGCGTCTGCGCGGGCTTCGAGATGCTCGTGCGCAACATGATGACGACGGGCGACGAGAGCGCGGTGCTCGTGACGCACGGCGGCGTGATCATGACGATCCTCGCGGCCTACGGCCTGCCGCGCGCCAAGATGACGGACTGGATGTGCGAAAACGGGCACGGCTATTCGATGCGCATCGACCCGATGCTCTGGAGCCGCGGCATGGCGGCGGAGGTCTACCAGATGCTGCCGGTCGTCGAAAGCGGCGCCGCACGCGAGTATTCGGTGATCGATCTCGCGCGCGAAGCGGCCGACCGCGCCTACGGGAACCGCGCGGCGGACGGCGCGGAAGAAAACGGGGAAGAAGAAACAGACGATTGAAGGAAGGGCGTAGTGTGAAAAATACTTTTTCACACATATTTTGTGCCTTTGCCGCGACGAGCAAAGCGGCAATCGGCTCTGCCGACCGGCACAAAAAATAAGGAATGGTGATTGCAATGAAAAGATTTTGGATGACGGTCGCTTCCGTCGCGCTGCTGTCGGTCATGCTGTGCGGCTGCAGCACGCTCGGCGCGCTGGCGGGCGGCCTGGTGAAGCAGGAAACGGAAACGCAGATGGAAGCTTCCGCGGTGGTGACGGCATCGCCGGACCCGACTGCGGAACCCACGGCGACGCCCGCGCCGACCGCGACGCCGACCGCGGAGCCGACGCCGACGCCAACCCCTGCGCCGACCGCAACGCCCGCACCGACCGCAGAGCCGGAAGATGATTACTACGTGCTTCCGGAGAGCAACGTGCGCCGCATTGAGGAGTCGGAGCTGTATGGCCTGAGCGAGTGGGAGTGCTGCATCGCGCGCAACGAGATTTACGCGCGGCACGGCCGGATCTTCCAGGACGAGGAGATCGCCGCCTATTTCGCCTCGATGCCGTGGTACAGCCCGCAGGTGGAGCCCGACGTCTTCGACGCCACCGCGTCGGAGTGGCTGTCGGAGATCGAGATGTACAACGTCGATGTCATCGTGCAGTATGAGGACAGGACTTTCGGCGACTGAGCCGCGCGGTTTGGAGAGGGAACATGGAGACGGGATATAAAAAGTACAGGCCGTTTGCGCCGATCCGCTTCCCGGAGCGCACATGGCCGGATCAGGTGATCCGCCGTGCGCCGATCTGGTGCAGCGTCGACCTGCGCGACGGCAACCAGGCGCTCGTCACGCCGATGAACCTGCACCGCAAGGTCGTCTTTTTCAAGACGCTCGTGGAGATCGGCTTCAAGGAGATCGAGGTCGGCTTTCCGGCGTCCTCGGAAACGGAGTTCGAAACGCTGCGGTATCTGATCGAGGAGAACCTGATTCCGGAAGACGTGACGGTGCAGGTGCTCGTGCAGGCGCGCCGCCACCTGATCGAGCGGACGTTTGAGGCGATCCGCGGCGCGAAGAACGTCATCCTGCATTTCTACAACTCGACGTCGACGCTGCAGCGGCGTGTCGTGTTCGACACGGATATGGACGGCGTGATCGCGATCGCCGTCGATGCGGCGGTGCTGATCCGCCAGATGGCGGAGGAGCTGCAGCGGGAGTACCCGGACATGCGGCTGCGCTACGAGTATTCGCCCGAGAGTTTTTCGGGCACCGAGGTCGAAAACGCCGTGCGGATCTGTGACCGCGTGCTCGAGGCGCTCGGCGCGACGCCGGAGAAAAAGGCGATCATCAACCTGCCGAACACCGTGGAGCTCGCGACGCCGAACTGCTACGCCGACCAGGTCGAGTACGTCCGCACGCACATGCAGCACCGCGACTGCGCGATATTGAGCATCCACCCGCACAACGACCGCGGCACGGCGACGGCTGCGGCGGAGCTCGGCATCATGGCCGGCGCGGAGCGCGTGGAGGGCACGGTGTTCGGCAACGGCGAGCGCACCGGCAACTGCGACCTGATGAACCTCGCGATGAACCTCTACGCGCAGGGCGTCGACCCTGTGCTGGACTTCACGAATATGAACCACATCAAGCGCGTGTATGAGGAGTGTACGCGCATGCACGTCCACGAGCGGCACCCCTATGCCGGCGAGCTCGTGTTCACCGCGTTTTCCGGGTCGCATCAGGATGCGATCAACAAGGGCGTCACCTATATGGCGAAGAGCGGCTCGAAATACTGGGAGGTGCCGTACCTGCCGATCGACCCTGCCGACATCGGGCGGCAGTACGAGCCGATCATCCGCATCAACAGCCAGTCCGGCAAGGGCGGGGCGGCGTTCGTGATGCACCGGCATTTCGGCTACATCCTCCCGAAGCAGATGCACGCGGAGTTCGGGGCCGTCGTGCAGGCGGTCTGCGACCGCGAGGGCCGCGAGCTCAAGGCCGAGGAGATCTTCCGCATTTTCCAGCGCGAATACCTCTTTGTGCACGCCCCGTACGACCTCAAGCGGTACCGCCTGTTCGAGGAAAACGAAAAGCTGGACCGCGTCGTCGTTTACTTTGACGGCGTGCTCTCCGCAGACGGGCGCGATATGCAGCTTTCCGGCCGAGGCAACGGCCCGATCGACGCGTTCTTTAACGCGCTGAGCGCCGTCGGCATCACGGGCTACCGGTTTGTCTCCTACAGCGAGCATGCGGTCTCGACCGGCGCGGATTCGCAGGCCGTCTCCTATATCGAGCTGAGCTGTGGCGACGAAACGGTTTTCGGTGTCGGCCTCGACCACAACATCTCCCTTTCGTCGATCAAAGGCATCCTCTGCGCCATCAACCGCTTCGAGCGCCGCGCAGAGAAAACAAAAGAACAGAAAGAATAAAAGCAGTCCGCCGGGCTTCATGCCGGGCGGACTGCTTTTGCGTCTTCTCTTTTTCTGCGCCGCCGCAGGAGCCATTTGGCGGCGGGCTTTTCGATCAGGTACGTCGCGAGCGCGGCGACGACGAGGGAAGCGACCCAGAACAGCACCGTGTACTGCACCTGCCAGGCGAAGTGCCACGGCGCGCCGTTGGCCGACTGCGGCCACGCGTAGGCGTCCGCCGGCGCGTCGGGGTAGGGCGGCAGATGCCAGGCCTTGCACTGCAGCAGGATCGTCGTGTGCCAGATGTACAGGTTGTAGGAGATCAGCGCGATGAAGCCGGCGGCGCGGTTTGCAAAGAGCCATTGCACCGCGCGGTAAGAGAGGCCGAGCGACAGGATGAACACGCTGACGAACGCCGAAAACTGGAAGCGGTAGTCGACCTGCCAGCGCTGGATGGCCGCCGCGCGGTCGAGCCCGTCGTGCAGCATGCAGACGATGGCGGCGAAGGAGACCGCGCAGAGCAGCGTCGCGGCGAGCGGCGTGCGCGCGGGGAGTGTCCGCCGGGCGCTGTGCAGGCGGCACCAGACGATTGCCGCGAGCATGCCGTTTGCGTATACGCCGAGCATGGCCGGGAGCTGGTTGATGTGCAGCGGGTCGGCGCCGCCGCCGGACGTGCGCGCAAACAGCGCGATGTAGAGCTGCGCCAGCGCGGAGAGCACGGCCCAGCACTGCAGCGGGAAGCGCCGGAACAGGCGGGCGAGCAGCGGGAAAATCAGGTAAAACTGCACCTCGACGCTGAGCGTCCAGAGCACGCCGGGGAACTTCGTGCCGATGTAGCTCTGCGGCCACAGGGTGTGCGTGCAGGTCAGGTGTGCGAAAAGATCCAGCAGGTAATCGCCGAACCGGGCGTACTGCGCGGGCCGCACGAGAAACAGCAGGCTGACGAGCAGGCAGAAGTAATAGGAGGGCAGGATGCGCGCCGCGCGCTTTCGGAAAAAGAGGCCGGGCGCGTCCGGCTCGCGCGCGAGCGGGTCGGCCATCTGCCGCGCGTAGGGGAGAAACAGGCAGAAGCCGGAGAGCAGGAGCAGCACCTGTCTCTTATACACATCTCCGAGCCCACGAGACTGCAGCTAATCT
>USBH01000054.1 GCA_900552925.1 uncultured Oscillospiraceae bacterium | reverse complement strand
GTGGGCTCGGAGATGTGTATAAGAGACAGGAGCAGGTATGCGAGGCTGCCGCAGAGCGCTTCCGGCGAAAACCGCGCGCGCAGGGCGCCGACGTCCAGATCGCGCTCGCGCTTGCTGAGCCGGCGGCCCGCTTCGTTCGTGAGCAGCGGCACGTGGCCGTAGCGCGGCGCAGGCGCGCCGAGCGCTTCGAGCAGCTGGAGCTGGCAGGCGGTCGAGGCGAGCAGGTCGCGCCCGCGGACGACCTCCGTCACGCCCATGCGCGCGTCGTCGACCGCGACGGCGAGCTGGTAGGCGTGGACGCCGTCGCTGCGGCGGACGAGAAAGTCGCCGAACATGGCCTGCACGTCGAAGGACTGCGAGCCGAGGAACAGGTCGTCGAATTCCACCGTGCCCGTGGGCGCACAAAACCGCAGCGCGGGGGCGCGCGTTCGGCTCTTTTCACGGACCTCTGCGGCCGAGAGCCGGCGGCAGGTGCCCGGGTAGCGGAAGACGCCGTCGCCCGCGTGCGGCGCGGAAGCGGCGTGCAGCTGGGCGCGCGTGCAGAAGCAGGGGTAGATCTTGCCCTGCGCCTTCAGCGCTTGCAGCGCGTCCTCGTAGAGCGCGCGGCGCTCGCTCTGCAAATAGGGGCCGCAGTCGCCGCCGGCCCCGGGGCCCTCGTCCCAGTCGAGGCCGAGCCAGCGCAGGTCGTCCATGAGCTGCTCGGCGTAGGCGGGCTTGCAGCGGTCGGGGTCGAGGTCCTCGATGCGCAGCAGCATCACGCCGTTTTGGCTGCGCACCGAGAGCCATGCGGCGAGCGCGCAGCAGAGGTTGCCCAGGTGCATGCGCCCCGAAGGGCTCGGCGCAAAGCGGCCGCGCACGATTTTGGCGTCAGCCATCGGCGCCGCCTCCCGAAACAGAATGGTTCATTTTGCAGTTCCCCTCTCAGCCGTATTTCCGTTTCAGTATAGCAGATCTGCGGGAAAATCACAAGGTGCGCGGTTTTTGCGCGCACGGGGCGAAACGCAACAGGGCAAAACGAAAGGGCAGGCGGCAAACCGTCTGCCCTCTTTTTGTGGCGAAATCAGAGAATGTTGTCGATCGAAGCCTCGCCGATGCTGCCGCCGAAGAAGCCGGGGGTCAACGGTGCGGGACGCTCCGGGCAGGACTGCAGGGTGTAGACCTTGTTGTCCTTCATGGAGTGCTCGATCGCGTCGATGATCTCGACGGTGTGGAGCGCAAGCTCCGCGCTGCTGCGGTGCGGACGGCCGCGGCGGATGGCGTACGCCATATCGACGACCGCAAGGCCGCGCCAGCTGTTGTAGCAGGGCTCGCGCTTGCCGCTCAGCGGCGGGATGCTCGGGTCGGTGTCGCCGAAGCCGTGCGTGAACGGCACGCGGAAGACTTCATTCTTGCCGTTGACGGCGTTGCCGACGCGGGTGAGGTACACGTCGTTGCCCCAGCCGCCGAAGTTGTTCGGGTCGGGCAGCGTCAGGATGCCCTCGGTGCCGTAGATCTCCATCTTCGGCACTTCGGGGAAGAAGCCCTCGGAGCAGAAGGTCAGGCTGCCGAAGCACCCGTTCTTGAACTCGAGCGCGCCGAGCATGACGGTGTCGCCGCGGCGCTTGCCGCCGATTTCGTGCGCGATCGGCTCCTTGTAGCGCGGATGGCGCGGGTTCTCATAGACGCGCTCATCGTACTGCTTCGTGTAGCCGGAAACGCGGTTGACCGCGCCGAGCATGTTGACGAGGATGTTGATGTAGTAGCCGCCCATGTCGTGGGTGATCGTCGTGCCGGCGGAGCCCGCGGAGGGGTCGGCCGGGTCGCTCGCGGCATAGTGCGAATTGTAGCCGCGGTAGCACATGGCGTGCGCGATCAGCGGACGGCCGATGGCGCCGTCGTCGAGCAGCTTTCTCGCGGTCTGGAACGCCGCGCCCATGTAGCAGTCCGGCGCGCAGCCGAGGCGCAGGCCCTTCGAAGCCGCGAGCTCGTAGTTCGCCTTCGCGCCCTCGAGCGTGTCGCCCATGGCCTTTTCGGAATAGACGTTCTTGCCGGCCTCGAGGATCTGGCGCGTGACGGCCGTGTGGTTCCACAGCTGGGTCGTGTTGATGACGATCTCGATCTCCGGGTCGTTCAGGATCTCTTCGTTCGTCATCTGGCGGATGCCGAAGAGCTCCGCGCGCGCCTTGCTGCGCTCGGGGATGAGGTCGGAGCAGCCGACGACGTCGATGATGTTGAAGCCGCCCTTGACGAGCGTGTTCAGATAGGTGTAGCTGATGTTGCCGCTGCCGATGAGCGCAACCTTTACAGGCTTGACGGTAGACATGATAAAACTCCTCCTTATTGAATATGCAGGACGTCCCGCATATAGTCGATGCTGATCTGCAGGCTTTCGAAGACCGGGCGCTTCGTCTGGTCCTGCTCGATGTTGTACCACTCGACGCCCGCGTCGCGCGCAGCCGCCGTGATGGCCTTCCAGTTCAGGTTGCCCTGGCCGACCTCCGCGAACATGCGCGGCACGTCGCCGAGCCCCACGATTTCGGACGCGCAGTCGACTGCGTAATCCTTATAGTGGATGATCGGGATGCGGCCCTTGAGCTTTTCGATCCACTCCACCGGGTCGCAGCCCGCGGCGGACGCCCAGAACACGTCGAGCTCAAACGCCATGAGCTCCGGGTCGGTGTTTTCGATGAGAATCTGCAGGCCGCTCTTGCCGTTCAGCTCCGGGAAATTGCGGAACTCCTGGCTGTGGTTGTGGTACTGCAGGCGGATGCCGGTGCCGCGGAACGGCTCGGCAAGGCGGTTCAGCTCCTCCGCATAGGCGTAAAAGCCGTCCGCGCGCCGCATCATGATGCCGGGGATCGAGGGCGCGCCGAGCACGGTCACGCCGTACTGCTTCGCGGTTTCGACGGCCTTCTCCGGGTCCTTGATGTCGGTGTAAACGCTGCAGGGCGTGAGGCTGTATTCCCTGAGCAGGGCGAGGTCTTCCGCAGCGGAAAGGCCGACGCCCGTGCCGAGACCGCTCTCGATGCCGTCAAAGCCGAGCGCATGCAGCTTTTCGTATGTGTTTTTGACCTGCTCCACGGTAAAGACCTGGTGGCGCAGCGTCCACGGCACAACGCCGATAGGCATATTGGATTCCTCCTTGTTTTGACTTTTCAATAGCGATGCGTTGCGCATCGTCGGCTCCGGTCTGTCACCGAAGCGTTCAACTCCCGGGCGCGCCTGGCGCCGTGCTCCCCTCCTTTGCCTTTATATTTGCCTTGATTATAGCTTTCCCGCCCGCCAAAGTCAATGTTATTTATGAAAATTCACATAAAAAACTTTTCGGGGAAATTTGAAATTTAGGGGCTTGTGCTGCCCTGCCCGCTGTGCTATACTGGGCGTGAGCTTTGGGGAAACGCCCGCGGCGGCGCGGGTCAAAGTTTGAAGAGTCAATTCCGAAACGGAAGAAAGGAAGGATCGTTTATGTTCCAGTCGATCAGTCTCGGCCTGGCCAACGTGGCCGAAACGGATTTTGAAAAGAAGCTGCTGCTCGCGAAGCGCCACGGCTTTACGGCGATCGAGTCGAGCGCGCAGGAGGTCATGGAAAACGGCGTCGAAAACGTGAAGGCGCTGCTCGAAAAGCACGGGATGCAGATCTCCGGCTCGAACCTGCCGTTCCATCCGGCGCAGGTCGACGACGCGGGCTTTGAGGCCGCGATGGAGGCCCTGCCGGCGCAGGCCGCCGCGCTCAGCGCCGTGGGCTGCACGCGCTGCATCATCTGGATCTTCCCGGCCAGCGACACGCTGACGAAGGAGGAAAACTACGCGCTGCACAAGACGCGCCTCTCCCGCGCGGCCGCGGTGCTCGCGCAGTACGGCATGCGGCTCGGCCTCGAGTTCATCGGCCCGTACACCGGGCGCAAGGACAAAAAGCACGTATTCATCTATACGGCGGAGGAGATGCTCGGCCTCGCGAAGGACTGCGGCGAAAACGTCGGCCTGCTGTTTGACGCCTACCACTGGTACACCGGCGCGAACAACAAGGATGTTTTCGACCATATCCCGGACGAGCGATGCATCGTCAGCGTCCATGTGAACGACGCGCCGGTCGGCGACCGCCTGGCGCTGCCGGATTCCCCGCGCGCGCTGCCGGGCGAAACGGGCATGATCGACATCGCCTGCGTGATGAACGGCCTGAAGAAGATCGGCTACACCGGCCCGGTCGTCGCCGAGCCGTTCAGCCCGAAGCTCGCCGAGCTGCCGACAGACGACGACAAGGTCGCCTGCATCAAGGCCTGCCTCGACAAGATCTGGGCGTAAGGCCGCGCGTATCGGCGCGGAAAGCGGAAAAACAACGGCCGTCCCGTGAAGCGGGCGGTGCGGATTCAGACACAGCAAGCCACCCCGAAGCCAGGCGCTTCCGGGTGGCTTGCGCGATTTTCAAGGGGGCGGTGCAATGGAGGAGGCGGTCGGCGCGGCGGTGCGGTTTGCAGCGGAGCGGGCGGCCGAAACCGAGCGGGAGGACGTGCGGGAAATCGAAAGGCTGCTGGCGGCTTTTGCGGCGTGGGCCGACATCGGGGACGAAAACGAGCTGTTCCAGAATTTCAAATACCTGTGGCATTTTGTCGCCGCCTATGGGGAGGCGGCGGAAGCCCCGCCCGAAATTTCGCCTTTCAAAAAGCACCCGCAGGTGCTATAATGGAAAACACGGCGGCAGCCGGCCTGCGGCTTCGGCGGCGTTTGGCGCCGCGGGGCGACAGGGCGCGGCGAGCGGAAAACCGGCCGCCGGAAGAAAGGAAAGCAACGATGAACGAAAAGGAAATTTCGGAGATCCGCCGGCGCTTCAGGCCGGATAAAAGCAACATCACGCACGTGCGCGGCTGCTATGTGAACGAGCGGCAGGAGATCGTCGCCGCGTTCGACCAGTCGCTCGCGCTGCTGCCGCAGGAGGAGAGCGAAAACCTGCTCGCCGTGCTGCGGCGCACGCTTTCGGGCACGCTGGGCAAGAACCTCATCGACATGCCGTTTTCCACGGCACAGGTCGTCGACAGCGACGAGCACCGGCTGCTGATGGCGCTGCGGGACTCGGCCCTGAACGACGAGGCGGCCGTTTCCGCGCTCTTTGAGAAGATCATCGCCGCCTACCGGCCGGAGGGCACGTACCTGATTCTGCTCGCGCACGATACGTACGACGTGCCGTTCCGCTCGAGGGACGGCGAGCGGCAGGACGACGCCTCGAGCGAAACGTACAGCTACGTGCTGTGCAGCATCTGCCCGGTCAAGGAGACGAAGCCGGTGCTCGGCTACAGCGTGCCGGAAAACGCGTTCCACAACCGCGGGATCGACTGGCTGGTCGGCGCGCCGGCGCTCGGCTTCCTGTTCCCGGCATTCAACGACCGCAGCGCGGACATCTACAGCGCGCTGTACTACGCGCGGGACGATGCCGACAGCCACGATGCGTTTGTGGACGCCGTGTTTCGCTGCCCGCCGCCGATGCCGGCCGAGACGCAGAAGGAGACCTTCGGCGCGGTGCTCGGCGACGCGCTCGAGGAAGCGTGCAGCTTCGACGTGGTGCAGTCGGTGCAGGGCGGCCTGGTCGAGATGATCGAGGAGCACAAGGCGAACAAGGAGGTCGAGCCGCTGCAGATCTCGAAAGGCACGGTGCGCGCGATGCTGACGGCCTGCGGCGTGCCGGGCGAAAACGTGGCGCGCTTTGAGGAACAGTACGACGCGCAGTTCGGCGCCGACACGGCGCTGAGCCCGCGCAACCTTGTGGAGACGCGGAAGTTCGAGGTCACGACGCCGGATGTGACGATCCGCGTCAACCCCGCGTGCAGCGACCTGATCGAGACGCGCGTCATCGACGGCGTGCGGTATATCCTGATTCGCGCGGACGACGGCGTCGCGGTCAACGGCGTGCCGATCCGCATCGAGGACAGGTCGTATCCGGAAATGCAGGAATGAACCAGTACGGAATCCTGCATTGACAGGCCTTTCTGACTTATGCTATATTTTAAGTAAAGTTAAAACTTTACAACGGAGGAGAATGGCATGAATTTTAAATGGCTTAACGAAAGTAAAATTATGAAGGATGGCGACCGAATCGTCATCACCGCGCCGGCGAAAACCGACTTTTTCCAAGGGAATATCGAGGAATGTGCGGAGGGAATTCTACCTGAATCACTCAGCAATGCGCCCTTTTACTACACAGAGGTGGAAGGCGATTTTGTTCTGCGCGTAAAGGTTTCCCACGCGTTTACCGACGTCTACGACTCGGCGTCCGTTATGGTCATGAAAGATTTGACATGTTGGGCAAAGGCTTGCTTTGAGCACACGGACTTTCACACCCATGCGGTGGTGAGCGTGGTCACCCGCGGCAGTTCGGATGACGCCAACGGGTGTAATCTCGACGGCAATACGGCGTGGCTGCAGATATGCAGAGTCGGAAACAACTTTGCTTTCCACTACTCCGTGGACGGCGAGCAGTTCTATATGATGCGGTACTTTTATCTGCCGGCTGATCCCGTCGTAAAGGTCGGCCTGCTGGCGCAGGCCCCGCAGGGGAACGGTGGCGACCGCATCTACGAGAATCTGACGATTGAAAGGAAGACCGTGAAGAATATCCGGACCGGTAAGTAAAGTTCGATTAAGTAAGAAAGATACACAAAATGCAAAAATAAAGGATGGGCTGCACCGCTTGCATGAAACGGTGCAGCCCATCTGCGCTACGCGGAAACAGGACGCCCCGGCGGGCAGGACAACCGGCCGGGGCAGCAGGGCAGACGGATAGACAGAGCCTCCTCCGTAAATCTCCCAAACCAAAGCAATGGCGAATTCCCGGTTATTCTGTTTCCGGTTTAACTATAAAACAAAATGTTATATTTGTCAAGATAACATTTTGTTTTGCCTATACTTTTCTTTAGAAGGTTTTCGAGAAAAGAGGCGGGCAAACAAAATGTATAAGAGGATACGCGATATGCGGGAGGACCGGGACCTGCTGCAGAAGGACATCGCCGCCTACCTGAACTGCACGCAGGTCTGCTACTCGCACTACGAGATCGGCAAGCGGGACATCCCGACCGGGGTCCTGATCCGGCTTGCGGCGTTTTACGGCACGAGCGTCGATTATCTGCTCGGCGTCACGGACGACCCGCGGCCCTACCCGCGGCCGCAGCATCCGAAATAGCTCACCGCACGAAGTGGACGCGGGCGGGGTCGTAGCGGTCCTGCTGCTGCGCGGGCTTGAGCGGGTAGCCGATCGAGAGGATCGCAAACGGCTCGAGCGCCGCGTCGACGCCGAGCGCCGCGCGCACCGCTTCCATGCGCTCGCGGCCCGGGGCGATGCCGCACCACACGGCGCCGAGGCCGAGCGACTCCGCCTCGAGCAGAATGTTTTCGGTTGCGGCGCTCAGGTCGATCAGCGCGTAGTCGGGCGCGGTGAGCCCCTCTTTGCGGTAACAGGGCACGATGGCGGCCCCCGCGTTTTTGACGAAGCCGACGTAGGGGCTGCAGCCGGACAGGGCCTGAAGCCGCGCCCTGTCGGTGGTCACGTAAAACTCCCAGGGCTGCTGGTTGCGCGCGGAGGGCGCCGCCATGCCGGCCCGCAGCAGTCGTTCCAGCTTTTCGGGCTCGACCGGCCGGTCCGCGTAAGCGCGCACGCTGGTTCTTGTGAAAATGGCATCCATTGCGATCACCTTTCCTTATAAAGTTTCAAAATGATGGGTGGGCAGCGGCGCGCAGGGCGCGGCTGCCCGTGTCCTTTTCGCCTTTATTCTACGCCTGCGGGCGGGCAGAATCAACGGAAAAATCCATCGGGATAGGAAAAAAGAAGCGGGCGCTGCAGGAGCGTCCGCTTTGGCTTTATTCTTCTGCCGGGCTGTAGGCGTATTCCGGCGCAGAGATCTGCGTCATGGCCTCGCCGATGTTGAGGATGTGGTCGCCGATGCGCTCGAAGTCCGTCAGCAGCTCGGAATAGATGACGGCGGACTCGTCTGCGCCCGCATGCATGCGCTGAATCTGGTTCTGCCGCATGGCGTCGGTCATGTCGTCGATCTTCTGCTCGAGCTGGGCGATCTTCTCCAGCCGGGCCGCGGTGATCGACTCCAGCGGGTAGATCAGCTGCATGGCCTCGAGGCTGACCGTCTGCATCTGGCGGATCTCCGCCTTGGTGTCCTCGGAGAAGTCGATCTTTTTCTGCTCCATCAGCTTTGTATATTCGCTGATGTTCATCGCGTGGTCGCCGATGCGCTCCAGGTTGCCGGAGATCTTGAAGAACGCGCTGATGCGCGCCGAGTCGGCCTCGTTCGTCTCATAGACGATGACCGAGGAGATGTAGCTGGAAATCTCCTTGTTGAGGAAGTCGATCGTCTCCTCGGTGTCCTCCACCGCGGGCAGGCGCTTCGGCGTGCCGTCCAGCACGGTGAGGAAGCTCTCGCGCACGTTGTTTTCGACGATTTCCGCCATGCGGTTGAGCTCGCGGCTGATGCCGTTGATCGCGATGGCCGAGGTGCCGATGCGGTGCTGCTCATGGGTGTGGTCGACCGGCTTGATGTACAGCAGGCGGCGCTGGTTGACGTTGTCCGAAGCGCGGTCGGGCAGGATGCGCTCGGCGATCTTCGCAAGCTGCGTGCCGAAGGGCAGGAGCAGCAGCGTCGTCGTGATGTTGAAGGTGGTGTGCAGCGCTGCGATCTGGCCGGCCGGCGATGTGGGAAGCAGCGATTCAAACAGGTCGGTCAGCGGCGTCAGGATGCAGATCGTCGTGAAGATCACGGTACCGATGACGTTGAAGAGCAGGTGGATGATCGTCGTGCGCTTTGCGTTGCGGCTTGTGCCGATCGAAGCCAGCACGGCCGTGATGCAGGTGCCGATGTTCTGGCCGAACAGAATGAAGGCCGCGCTGTGCAGGCCGATCAGGCCGCTCGAGGCGAGCGTCTGCAGGATGCCGACCGAGGCCGAGGACGACTGGATGATCGCCGTGAAGACCATGCCGACGAGGATGCCGAGCAGCGGGTTCGACATCTGCGTCATCAGGTTGATGAAGAATTCGGACTCGCGCAGCGGCGCCATCGCGTCGCTCATCATGCCCATGCCGAGGAACAGGACGCCGAGACCGGCGATGATCTGCCCCCAGTGGTGCAGGATCGGCTTTTTGAGAAAGACGACGAGCGCAACGCCGACAAAGGCGAGCAACGGCGCCAGCGCTGTCTCTTATACACATCTCCGAGCCCACGAGACTGCAGCTAATCTCG
>USBH01000053.1 GCA_900552925.1 uncultured Oscillospiraceae bacterium | reverse complement strand
GCATACGAGATTAGCTGCAGTCTCGTGGGCTCGGAGATGTGTATAAGAGCCAGATCCGCACAGGACGGCGAGCCCGCCGCGGAGGATACGCCGGAAGACGCGTTTCCGGAGGAGCTCTCCTCCGGCGAGCAGCTTCCCGAACCCCAGCCGCCCGTTTACCGGGAGGGCTACAGCCTCATGCCGCAGGAGAACGAGCCCATCCCCTACGGGGACGACTACGTCTACGAGGAATACGACGAGGACAAGCCGCGCAAAAAGCGCTCGCTGAAATGGCTCTGGATCGCGCTGCCGATCGCCGTGGCCGTGATCGCGACGGTCGTCGGTATCGCCGTGTGGTTCAACGCGCCGATGCAGCGGCTGACCCGCGCGCTCGAAGAGAACGACTACGCCGCCGTGACGCAGATCCTGCCGCAGCTTTCCGAAGAGGAGCTGCGCGGCACGGCCGACGAGATGCAGACCTACGCGGAAACGGTCGTCGAGCGCTACAACAACGGAGAAACCGATTACACGACCGCCTACGAGCTGCTCGACCGCCTGCGCCGGCTGTTCCCCGACAGCAACCTGGACACCGCCGTCGACCGCATCGAGGCGCTGAACGCCTCCAAGGATGCGTTCAACGAAGCGCAGTACCTCGAGGAGAGCGGCGAAGCGGCCGGGGCCATCAGCCGCTACGGCGAAGTGATCGAGGACGACACGAATTACGAGGCGGCGCAGGCGCGGATCGAAGCCGTGCGCGCCGCCTATAAGGAGCAGGTGCTCGAGGAGGCGCAATCGCTCGCGGACAGCAAGGACTACCGCGGCGCGGAGGCCGTGCTGCTGAACAGCAGCGACGTGCTCGGCGACGACCCGGACATCGCCGCAAAGCTCGAGGAGCTGCAGGCGGCCGAGCTGGACGACTACGTGGAGGGCCTGCTCAAGACCGCGCAGGGCTTCGCCGACGAGGGCGACTACGCCGGCGCGATCCAGCTGCTCGAGGACGCAACGCGCGAGGACGACCGCCTGACCGAGCAGATCGAGACCTACCGGCAGCAGTATAAGGAAGCCGTGCTGGACGAGGCCGCCGGCTATGCCGACAACGGCGATTACGAATCCGCCGTTTCGACGCTCGAGGGCGCTTACGACCTGCTCGGCGACGACGCGGACATCGCCGCGCGCATCGACGAGTACGAGGCGATGTTCCCGGTGCTGCTGACCGACCTTTCGCCGAGCGGCGGCACGGACTGCGACTCCGGCTGGACCGCGGCCGACGCCGCCGGCAACAGCTACGGCAACGGCCTGAGCTTCGCGCTCTACCCGGTCATCCAGACCTCCGTCGAAACCGAGTACGCCCCGGGCGGCCAGTACCGCCTGCTGAGCGGCACCTGGGTCGTCGAGGGCGACAGCGCGGAGGGCTTCTCCGCGACGGTGCGCGTCTATGTGGACGGCAGCCTGCAGTATGAGGTCTCCACCCTCACGCGCGACAGCGGCGCGACCGACATGAGCCTCGTCATCGACGGCGCGCAGACCGTGCGCATCGAGGTCGAGGGCAGCTTCGACTCGCTGCGCTCCACAGGCTACGTCTACCTGGCCGACGCGACCTTCAGCAACTGATCTGCACAAAAGCCCCGCGGGCAGCCTGCATCAAGCCGACCCGCGGGGCTTTTTCTCTTCACTTGCGCGTTCGACGCCGAGCAGCGCGTCGGTCGACCAGATCTTCGCGGACGTTGTGGAAAACACCGCCGCCTCGCGGGCTTCCATGCTCTCCGCCGAAATCGAACAGCTTCCGTTCCGGGAGCAGCAGCGCATCTTCGCCGTGGTGGAGACCATGGTCCGGGAAGCCAAAAAGCCGTAAAAAAATCCCGCAGGGCACAGGCTCTGCGGGATTTTTCAGTCTGTTCGAAGCGGCGCTCAGTCCTTCAGCTCAAACATGGCCTCGATCTCCACCGGGAGATTGCCGGGCAGCACGTTGACGCCGATGGCCGAACGCGAGGGGATGCCGATCTCCTCGCCGAAAAGCTCGCCGAGCAGCGCGGTCGCGCCGTTCGCGACGGCGGGCTGGCTGTAAAAGTCGTTCGCGCTCGCGACGAAAACGAGGATCTTGACGCAGCTCTTGACGCGGTCGAGATCGCCGATCTCCGCCTTCAGCACCGAAAGCACGTTGAGCATCGCGTCGCGCGCATAGCGCTGGCCCTCCTCGAGCGTGAAGTCGACGCCGAGCTTGCCCTCGACCGGCGCGTCGATGACGCAGCCGCAGCCCGAAACGTACGCGAGGTTCGCGCCGAACGGCTTGCAGGACTTGTACAGCCCGCCGCGCGGGGGCGGCGGCGGAAGCTGGAGGCCGAGTTCTTCGAGTTTCTTTTCGATCTGCATGAAAATCATCCTTCCTTATTTTTTTGTGCCGGTCGGCGAAGCCGATTGCCGCTTTCCTCGTCGCAGCAAAGGCACAAATATTTTTCAAACGGTTGTCGTTTATTTGCACGCCCCAAGCCAGCGCCCGGGGCGTTTTCCCGTCAGTTTGTCTTCGCGCACGACGGCCTCGCCGGCGATCAGGCTGAGCGAAAGGCCGGAGGCGAAATCGCTCCGCCCCGAGAAATCCGCGTTGTCCGTGAACGCGCGCGGGTCAAAGAGCAGCAGGTCCGCGCGGCAGCCGGGCGCGATGCGCCCGCGGTCCGAAAAGCCGAACCGCTCAGCCGGCAGCGCCGTCATCTTCCGCACAGCCGCCTGCGGCGTGACGACGCCCCGCTCGAACGCATACGCGCGCAGGAAGCGCGGGAACGCGCCGAGCAGCCGCGGGTGCGGCGTATCCGTCTCGGCATACAGCGCGTCGGAGATCAGCATCGAATACGGCAGCCGCGCCACCGCGTCGACATCCGCCTGGTCCATGCTCAGGTTGATGATCCCGCAGCCGCCGCCCTCGGTGTGCATCAGGTGCGCGGCGAGCGCCTCGGCGTCCGGGAAGCCGAACCGCCGCGCGCCCTCCGCGACGGAAAGGCCGAGGAAGCGCCGGTTTTCGGGCAGCGCGGCCGTGCCGACCAGAATGCGGTCCCAGCCGAGCGAAACGGCGTAGTTGTCCCAGCCCGGGTACGTTTTCCGCACCGCGCGGCGGAATTCCTCCACGCCCGCGGCCGTGCCGAGCCGGTCGCAGGCCGCGTCCACGCCGTCCGCGCAAAGCGCCGGCGGCAGCATCGTCGTGAGCATCGTCGAGCCGCCGCAGTAGGGGTAAAAGTCGCAGGTCACGTCGAGCCCGCGGGCGCGCGCCGCCTCGATGCGGTCGATCGCGCGGTAGATCTCCCGCCCCCAGTTCTGCATGCCGCAGGACTTGAAGTGGCTGATCTCGAGCGGGCAGCCGACGGCTTCGGCGATGCGGATAACCTCCTCGACGCTCTCGACAAGGCCGTCGCCCTCGCCGCGGATGTGCGCCGTGAGCGGGCGGCCGTACCGGCCGAGCGGGCGCAGCATCGCAGCGTACTCCGCAAAGCTGTTGAAACATTCGGGCATGTACATGATGCCGCAGGAAACGCCGGGCGCGCCGAGCGCGAGCGCCTCCTCCACGCAGGCCGCGGCCCTTTCAAGCTCCGCCGCCGTGAACGGCGCGGGCGAAAAGCCCTTGAGGCTGATGCGCACCGCGCCGGTGCCGATCATCGCCGCGAAGTCGAGCGGCAGCGCGGCTTTCCCGAGCCGCTCCGCATAGCTGCGGTACGTGTCGGGCGCGTCCGCCGGCACCGGGCCGAGCACCGCGGCCGAAAATGCGCGCTGCTCCGCGCGATACGGCGCGGCGGACGGCGTCAGCGAGATGCCGCAGTTGCCGGAAACCGACGTCGTGATGCCCTGCCGCAGCTCGGCCTGCGCGTCCCAGCCAAGGAGCGGCTGCACGTCGGCGTGGCGGTGGATGTCGATGAAGCCGGGGCAGAGCATCCGCCCCTTGGCGTCGAGGACCTCCGCGTCCGGCGGCGCCGGCAGATGCGGGCCGACCGCCTCGATCTTTTCCCCGCGCACGAGGACGTCGCCGAAAAACGGCGCGCCGCCCCCGCCGTCGAAAATCTCCGCGCCGCGTATCAGAACCGCCATGCAACCGCCTCCCCGCACTGTATCCGAATTCCATTTCACTATACTGGATACAAACCGAAAAGTCAAGGGACGCGCGGGGAAAAGCGGCGGCTTGACACGGCGGGGCCGGCAGCGTATACTTGGGGCAAACGCTGTGAGGAGGCCATGCCATGCAGGCTGAACAATACCGAATTGAAAACGAAAACGAGATCCTTTCCCCCGCGCTGATCTACTACGCCGACAAAATCCGCGAAAACACGCGGCGCACGATCGAGATCGCGGGCGGCGCGGCGCGCCTTTGGCCGCATGTGAAATCGCACAAGATGCGCGCGATGCTCGAGATGCAGATGGAAATGGGCATCCGCCGCTTCAAGTGCGCGACGCTCGCCGAGGCCGAGATGACGGCGCAGGCCGGGGCCGAGCACATCCTGCTCGCCTATCCGCTCGTCGGCCCGGCAGTCGCGGCCTTCGTGTCGCTCGTGCTGCAATACCCGCAGGCGCAGTTCTACGCGCTCGCCGACGACCGCCCCTGCCTCCTTGCGCTCGACAGCGAGGCCGCGCGCCGCGGCGCTTCGTTCGGCTTCTTCGTCGACGTCAACATGGGCATGAACCGCACCGGCGTCGAGACCGCCCGGCTGTACGATTTCATGCGCGCCATCGGCCCGCTGCAGGCGCTGCGCTTCAGCGGCCTGCACTGCTACGACGGGCATGTGCACACGACAGACCTGCTCGAGCGCGAGGCCGAGGTCGCCGAAATGGTCGCCGCCATCGCCGACGCGCTCGACCGCCTCGAGGCCGACGGCGTCGAGATCCCGGCAATCATCGCGGGCGGCAGCCCGTCCTTCCCCTGCCACGCCGCCAACCCGGACGTTTTTCTCTCGCCGGGCACGGTGTTCCTCTGGGACGCCGGCTACAGCGCGGGCTACCCCGACCTGCCCTTTACCCCGGCGGCCGCTGTGCTGACGCGCGTCGTCAGCCACCCCGCGGACGGCGTTTTCACGCTCGACCTCGGCTGCAAGGGCATTGCGAGCGACCCTGCCGGCGCGCGCGGCGTTGTCGTCGGCCTTGAAAACGCCGAAGCGCTTTTCCAGAGCGAGGAGCACTGGACGTACCGCATGCTGCCCGGCCACGAAGCCGAGCGCCCGGCGATCGGCGCCGTCTTCTACGTGCTCCCGACGCACATCTGCCCGACGACATCGCTGTACAGCGCGGCGCTCGTCGCGGAAAACGGCAGGATCACCGGCCGCTGGACCGTCGACGCGCGGCGCTGACGCGTCTTTTCTTCGCAGCCCTTTCCGTCGTTTTCTGACGAAATTCTGCACCGGGGCTGTTATGGAATTGCTGGAAAAATGTTTTTGAGATATTAAAAAACGGCCCGCCGCCCGAATACGGCAGGCCGTTCGCCTTTCACGCCCTCTGCTCCGCCTCATAGGCGAACAGCGCGGGGGCGATGTGCCCGCCCTGCGTCTCCCATGTCGTGCGCGCCCGGTGGCGGCTCAGCAGGTATTTGCCGTCCACGTGCGAAAGGATCACGACGAATTTGTACTCCCCCAGCGTGTTCGCGGGGAAAACCTCGCATGTTTTCAATGCAGCCACTCCCTCGGTTCTGTCTCCGCCCACAGGCCCGGTCCGGCCCCGTCGGCAGGCAATGCTTCCCCTTTATTATACCGCTGCGCGGGAGCGGCTGCAAGCCCTGTGCGGCCCGTTCACGCGTCCTTTTCGTTCCGGCGCCGGAGCACGACGTAGGAAATCACAAGCGGCACGAGCACGGCGCCGCCCGCGACGGTGTACCAGAGCGGCACGCGCATGTGCATCTGGTTGCGTATGAACACGCAGCCCAGCATGAAGATCACCGCGATGACCTGAATCGCCCGCAGCACGGCCTTTTCGTAATCCGGGCGGTGCAGGCGGCGGCCGTACGCCGCCTTGAAGAAGCCGACCGCATCCGCCGCCGCGCGGTCGGCCCCGGCGTCCGGCGCCGCCGTCTCCCGCTCGGCGTGGAGCAGCTCCAGAAGGCTGACCCCGAGCGCCTCGGCGAGCGGCTCAATCGTGTGGATATCCGGAAAGCCGAGCCCGCGCTCCCAGCGGCTGACGGCCTTATCCGTGACGTGCAGCTTCCCGGCCAGCGCCTTCTGCGTCATATTTTTCTCCTTCCGCGCCGCCGCGATGAACGCGCCGAATTTTTCAGCATCCATAAACCGACACCTCCTGCCCTCTATTCTAGCCGCCGGCCCGCCGGTTTGCAACCGATCGCCCGTCGATTTCCCCCGTTTCACACTCTACGAATCGTTTACCGCAGAATAAATATCCCCCGGCGAAGCCGGGGGTATTTCATATGCGGGCAAAGCCCTATATTACTAGCGGCACGTGTCACGTCACGTTGGTACGATCTGGCAGCCGCGAAAAGTTTGTTACTTGCTACTCGTAAACGAGTCTTTTAGAAGTTTCCCATCGTCAGCTGTTCCCCTGCTTTGTCTTCTTCTAATTGGTTTTGAATATATTCTTGTATCTTCTTTGCATTTTTCCCTGCCGTGTCCACGTAATATCCTCTGCACCAAAATTCCCGATTCCGATATTTGTATTTCAGCTCCGGATACTTTTCGTAGATCATCAGGCTGCTTTTCCCTTTGAGATATCCCATAAAGCTTGATATCGCTACTTTCGGTGGTATTTCTACCAGCATATGTACATGATCGGGACATACTTCTGCTTCCACGATTTTTATCTTTTTCCATTCGCAAAGTGTTCTCAGTATTTTTCCTACCTCTCGTCTCTTTTCTTTGTAGAACACTTTCCTCCTGTACTTCGGTGCGAATGCTATAGTAATCTAAATCACACATTGGCGGCATATACGACACCACCGGCAACAGGGGTTCTTCCTCTATGTACCCGGCTGCGCCGAGTACGTCGGAATAATCCTCCGTGGCGCAGCCTTTGATATATACCTGGCATTTCTGTTTGGTGCCATCAGTAGTAATATAAATTCGGTCAACAATCGAATGAACTAAAGTAAACAGAGCTTCAGGCTGTGCGTCCTTTGCAAACTCCTCAAAGGACAGCAGCCTTTTTTTCATGCCATTCAGTTCATGGACGAGATACTGATTTTCAGATTGAGTATCCTCCATTCGGCGCAGCGCAGCTTCGCACTTTGCCAGCTCGTCCGTCAATTCCTTTATATCATCCTGGATGAAGCGTTTAAGGGCGTCATCTGCCTCACGCAGATTTCGTACCTGTGCGGCAATATCCGCATTTAAGCGTTCAATAGCCTTTTTGGTTTCCTGGTACTCTTTCTCGCTTTGGTCAGTACGGATCATGCTGGCAACCCTGTTCTCCAAAAGTTGCCGGTAATAGTCGGAATGTTCTTCTTGCAGGCTGGAGAGTGAGTGGATAACAAATTCATCAAGCGTTACACCCTCAACCCCTTTGAAGGTACATTCCTTTGCCCTCACCCCAGGGCAGGCATACTTGAAGCGGGGCTTGCCATTCGTCCAGCGATTGGATTCTGGCAGTACACGCAGCCGTTTTCCGCAAATAGGGCAATACATTAAGCCGGACAACAAAGCATTGGTTTTTCTATGGGGCCGGTTATACTTTTCTGCAATCTCATCCAGCATATTTTGTGTTTCCACCCATTTCCGGGAGCTGATAAATCCCTCATGGCGACCCACAGAAACAATCCATTCACTAATGGGTTTCCTGGTAAGAAGCTGTGAGAATTTGGGATTGAAAAAGGTGGAATCCTCATCCTCAACTTTCATCTGGTCGGTCTTATTATAAGCAGTAAGCCCATGCTGACCATCAAAGTCGGACGGTTCTCCAAACAGGTTCCCGTCATGCTCCAGAAAATAGTTGTAGGAATATTCATCTGCCACGCAGTAGATTGGATTCCGCAGAATCAGCCGGATGGTGGATGTGGTAAACTTCGCGCCATGCTTCGTTTCATATTTCTCACTGATGATATTTGCCGTCTGCAAGAGAGAACGTGTCTCCCAGAAGGTGCTGTAGATTTCCAATACAATCTCTTTTTCTTCCTGCACAGGGACGAGAAAGCTAATGGCACTCTTATTTTTTCCACTTCCCGTTGTCACACGTTGGGAAGAAAAGCCGGTCGGTGTTTTGCCTCCCAGCCAGCGCCCATCTTTTGCCAGCTCCATCAAGTTATCCTGGATACGTTCAGTTAGAATATCGCGTTCAAATTCTGCGATAATGGCCAGCACCTGGATGATGATTTTGGATGTGCTGATCCGCGTATTGATATTGTTGGAGCAGACCAAAAGCGTCACATCGTGACGCTCAAAGTATTCCAGAAGCCGCATGAGGTCGGAAGTTTTACGGCTGATTCGGTCTAATTTGTAACAGGCCACAGCCTTGATTTTCCCCATCTCAATGTCCCGGAGTAGCCTTTGAAAATCTGGGCGGTCGGAATAGTAACCACTTAAGCCTTTGTCCTCATACCGGGCAAATTCGTAATCTTCCGATAGAGAAAGCTGGTTGATAGCATAGTCGGCACTTTGCTTAAACTGAACACCAATGCTATCTCCCTTATTTGTAATGCGGGATTTTCTCGCATATATGGCCACCAATCTATCATCAATTCCCATCTGGATTCTTGCTTTGCGTTTCATATTCAAATATCCTCCTTTCCAGGACGGTGAGAAAACCGCCCTTTTCTCCATTATTATAGGAACGTCCTCATTTTTGCTCAAAGGTGCGATTATCTTCTTTCAATGTAGAAAGCAATGCTTTTAATTCTTCTGCGCTAAAGTCCCTCAATTCACGAACGAGGAACTCGGCGCGTTTTTCAGCGAACTGGCGCAGGGATTGCTCGCTGTCTTTCCCGGTATGGAATACGATCTCCATAGGCTGCCCCCTACTCATTGGTGCCTCTTGACCACTTCATAGTCAAAACCGGGCCGCTGGCCGCAGTAAGTGCAGATGTCCTTTTCCACCCGGCCAGGGTGAACCCTGCGCAAATAATAAGAGCCTGTGCCGTAGAAGTTGTTGGCACAGGCCGGACAAAGGCACATGATTAAATTTGGGGGTGTTTCTTCGATCAATCCCACGCTGACAGCCAGGGCGCGGTTGAGCCGGCGAATATGCTGTTCCTCCAGATGTCCGATGTACGTTTCCAGCCGCCTTTTATCAATGGTGCGGAGCTGCTCCATCAGCACCAGAGAAGGCAGCTCCAGGC
>USBH01000052.1 GCA_900552925.1 uncultured Oscillospiraceae bacterium | reverse complement strand
TACACCGTCTAATTCGTCGGCAGCGTCAGATGTGTATAAGAGACAGGATCAGGATCGACGGCAGCGCGAGGTTCAGGATCGCCGGGACGCCGATCGAATACAGCCTTTTGACCATTTCCCCGCGCGGCACGAGGTGCTTTGCGCGGATGTGCACCGAGATCGGCCGGGCGAAATACAGCGCCAGATACACGGCCAGCGTCAGCAGCTGCCCGATGCCGGTCGCCAGTGCCGCGCCCTCGATGCCCATCTCCGGGAACGGCCCGAGGCCGAAAATCAAAACGGGGTCGAGCAGGATATTCGCGATGCAGCCGCTCAGCATGGCGGCCATCGTCGCCTTCATGCGGCCCACGGCCTGAAACAGCTTTTCGAAGGTCAGCCCGATCTGGATGATCAGCGTGAAGGCAAACGCCACGGCCGAGTACCGCACGCCGAGCTCGACGACGGCTTCCGAATCGGTGAACATCCGCAGAAAGACCGGCATCACGGCGATGCCGCCGACCGTCAGCACCACGCCGTGCACGCACGAAAGCACAAGCCCCTGCGTGGCCGCCATGTCGGCCCGGTCAAAGTTTTTCGCGCCGAGGTGAAAGGCGATGACCGCGTTGATGCCGACGCCGAAGCCGATGGCCACCGCGTTGATGAAGTTCTGGATCGGGTAGACCAGCGAAAGCGCCGTCATGGCGTCCTCACTGATCTGGGCGACAAAGAAGCTGTCCACGATGTTGTACAGGGAGTTGACCAGCATCGAAAGCACCATGGGCAGTGCCATCGAGAGGATCAGCGGCAGCACCGGTTTTTCTTTCATAAAGTTTTCGTTCATATTCGCGCTCCTGACTGTTCTCCGGCGGATCTCCCGGCACAGAAAAAGCCACACAACTGCCCAAGCGGACGGTTGTGTGGCGAAAAGAAGACAAAATCCGGAAAAATCCACCCAAAAATTTTCAGTCGTTATTATAAAGCATATCGCGCCGCCTGTCAAGCGCCGCGCGCCTGTTTTCAAAAGCGAGGGATCCGCTCAGGAAGCCGCGCCGCTTTCCGCCTGCGCGGCCCGATTGATGCGCAGGTAAAAGACGACCGCCGCAACGAGCGAGACCGCGTCGACGATCGGCTGCACCATCATGCAGCCGTACAGCGGCAGGAGCCCGTCGAGAAGGAAGAGCAGCGGGATGTCGAGCACGCCCTTGCGCAGCACCGAGCAGACCAGCGACGCCTTCGCCTTTCCCATGGCCTGAAACTGGATGATCATTGGATAGCAGACCGCCATCAGCGGCATCGCCGTCACCATAATCCGCAGGAACGCGGCGCCGTACTGCTGCGTCGCCGCGTCGTCGATGAACAGCCCGACGAGCGCGGGCGCAAACAGCTCGTAGCACACGAGGCAGAGCAGCGCAAAGGCCACCGAAACGAAGCAGCCGAGGCGGAACACATCCCGCCGGCGGCGGTCATTGCCGGCCGCGTAGTTGTAGGCCAGCAGCGGCAGCAGGCCGTTGGCGACGCCCATCGAGAAGTAGAGCGGGAGCTGGTCCAGCTTCTTCACGATGCCGAGCCCCGCGATCGCCGCCGTGCCGTACGTCGAAACGAAGTGCATCTGCGCCGAAACCGCGACCACGGTGAGCGCATACTGCACGGCAGAGGGCAGGCCGACGGAAAGGATCCCGGGCAGCTGGACCCGCGTATACCGCAGGTGCCGCACGTCCAGAGAGACGAGCGTTGTCCGCCGCCTTACCAGCAGGTAGACAAGGAAGAACAGCATCGCCGCGATGTTAGACAGCGCCGTTGCAGCGCCTGCGCCGACGGCGCCGTACCCCAGAAACGCCGGCAGGACAAAGAGCGGGTCCAGCGCGATGTTCAGCAGGCCACCGAACGAAACGCCCGCGGCCGCCGCCACCGCGCCACCCTCCGCCCGGATGAGGTTGGCGAGCAGCGTGTTCAGGATCGTGGCCGGGCCGCCGATGACGACCGTCCATTTTGCGTAGCCGAAGGCCAGCGCATACGTGTCCGCATCCGCGCCGCACAGCGTCAGGATCGGCGACGCCAGCGCCAGAAACGCCGCGGAAAAGGCGCAGCCGCCGATCATCCCCCACCAGAACGAAATGCCTGCCGTTCGGCGCGCCCCCTCCGTATCCCGCTGCCCGAGGCAGCGCGCGAGCAGGCTCGCGCCGCCGACGCCGAAGAGATTCGAGATCGCCGTCAGCATCAGGAACGACGACGAGACGACCGTGACCGCCGCCGTCTCGTTCGGGTCGTTCAGCATGCCGACAAAATACGTGTCAGCCAGATTGTAGATCAGCGCGATCATCTGCCCCGCAACGGCGGGGATGATCTGCTTTTGCACCGCGCGCCGCACCGGCATGCGCTCAAAAATTTCGGTTCTCTTTTCCGCCTCTGTCATGGATGCCCCATTTCCTTTCCGCCCCGTGTGTTTCCGGCGCCCGCCCGCAGCCGATGCGGCTCAGCGGTGCTCCGCCTACTACCATACCACAATCTGCGCGAAAAGTCACGAAAAAACGAAGCGCGCCGGGTCCTGCGGCTTCAGCTTCTGCAGGGTCTCCCCGATGTCCCCGTCGATGCAGATCGAGCGGTCGGCGATTTCCCGCGGGGCGCCGGCCTGCCCGCGGTTGACGCAGGCGTACACGGCTTCCGGGTTTTCATACGCCATCTGCCAGAAGGGATACTTGATGATGCCCGGGGTATTGTAGCCGACGCCGAGCTCCAGAAACAGCGTGCGCCGCCCCTTCCGCGTCCGCAGGAAATGCGCGTACCGCGCCGCCGCGCGGCGCCAGCCCGCATCCTCGACAAAGCGGTCGTCGGCGCGCAGGTTCATCGTCAGCGGGCGGCCGCAGTGCGGGCAGACCGGCAGCAGCGACGACGGGATGCGCATCCCCGCCTGCCGCCGCAGCATTTCGCGTACCGCCGCTTCATTCTCAAACGTCTCGCTGCAGCACGGCCCGCTGCACTGGAACAGGCCGTAGTCGCCCTGCGTGTAAAACAGCCGCGCCTTATCGAACCCGGCCTTCTGGAAGCAGTGGTCCACGTTGGTCGTGAGCACGAAATAATCCTTGTCCCGGACCAGCGCCAGCAGATCCGCATAGACGGGGCGCGGCGGCTCCATGTAGCGGTTGCAGTAGATATACCGGCTCCAGTACGCCCAGTACGTTTCGGGCGCGTCGTACGGATAAAAGCCGCCGGCATACATGTCGTGGAACCCGTATTCCGCTTCGAAATCGGAAAAATACCGCTTGAACCGCGCGCCGCCGTACGTGAAGCCCGCCGAAGTGGAAAGCCCCGCGCCCGCGCCGACGACCACAACCTCGGCCGCGTCGAGCGCGCGCCGCAACGCCTCCGCCTGCGCCGCAGGACCTGCCGCCGGGCGCACGCCTCCGTTTTTCTCCATCACTGCGCACCCCTTTCATTCTCCGCGTCCAGCCGCCGGAACGCGGGGTGCAGAATCGGGTCGCCGCCGGTGATGTGCCATTGAAAGGCAAAATACTGTTTCATGATGAAAACCTCGCTTGCTCTATGGAACCGGTAAAACCGGATTGCTGGTAAAGGGTCCCGGCGGGGATCCCGCCTTTTCCGTATTCCACGCAGACAGATTGGAAAGTGCCATTTTGATTACCTCCGTTTTGTATTCAGCGGGTTTTCGCCCCCTGTACTTATTATTTTAGCGGTTTTTTCCGCGCCCACAAGTACGCACTTTTTTGTTACCCAGTTACCTCCCGGTGCCTTTTGCTTTTTCCACAACCGCCCTGCCGCGCTGTGGAAAGGCGGCGGGGTTCCGGCAGACGCAAAAAGCGGGCAGCTTTCGCTGCCCGCTTCCCGCGCTGATGATTATTCAATGGAAATCCGGTTCGGCTCCGGCAAAGCCTTCGCTTCCTTCTTCGGAACCGTCAGCTTCAGGATGCCGTCCTCAAACTTTGCACTGATATCCTTCTCCGTCACATCCTCGCCTACATAGAAGCTGCGGCTACACGCACCGCTGTATCGTTCACGGCGGATATAACGGCCATCGTTGTCCTTCTGCTCTTTATCAAGGCCTTTGCTTGCGCTGATGGTCAGATAGCCGTTCGAGATCTGAGCCTGGATCTCCTCCTTCTTAAAGCCCGGCAGATCGATGTCCAGCTCATAGGCGTTATCCTTTTCGCGCACATCGGTCTTCATCAGGGCTTTCGCATGCTTGCCGTAAAGCGGATTGTGATGAGAGAACACCGGCATCATTTCAAACGGATCTTCGAACATCTCATCAAACAGGTCTTCACCAAAAAGTCTAGACAACATAAGTCATTCCTCCAATCATATTTGGCTCGTAGAACGCTGGAGTCGTTTTCTCGGCTGTGCGAGCTTTTGCTGTCCGGCATCCGTTTTTGCGGATGCTTTTTTTGGTTTTCTGCACCTCTTTCAAGGTACACTTATATTATATACCGAAAATTAGCACTGTCAAGAGGAGAGTGCTAATTTTAACAAAAACGTAACAATTTAACTTTTTTAAAAGTTCGCGATCCGCGATTTTTCTGTGACGGCCGTATTGCCCGCCGCAGCGGCCCCGCTCACTTGATCGTCTCGCTGCTGTTCAAAATCGAAACGCTGTACAGGAATAGGACGTCCTGGTCGTCAAACGCGATGAAGCGGTCGAGCAGCGCGGGGGAAATGTAGCGGATGTCGACCAGCGTGATTTTGGCGTAGCCGTCCACGAGCAGCGGCGCGAGGCTGCTGCCGAAGGAATCCCGGAACAAAATCAGCGCGCGGTCCGTGGTCGCGCGCGGGTTTTCGATCGTGAGCAGCGACTTGGAGCCCGACAGGAACAGTTCGTACGGGTCCCGCCCGCCGGCCTTTTCGAGCGCATAGACCGGGATCGTCTCTCCGGTCTCGTAATCGTAGACGGTGCAGCTTTCGAGCGCGGGCGTCTCGAGGTAGCACAGCGTATCCGGCTGCAGCGGCAGCGCCGACTGCCCGCTGTACACGCCGTAGAACGGCGTTTCCACGCGCTGCACGGTGTATTCGCCGGGGATTGACGTGCCCATGCGCTCCGCCAGAAGCTTCGCCACGTCCGTGATCTTCTCCTGCCGCCAGTGCGTGTCGGTGCGGTAGTAATCCGAGAGCTCGAGCGCCGGGGCGAGGTCGATGAATTCGGCAAACGGCGTCTTTTCCCGGACCCGCGCGGCAAACGCTTCATAGTCGATGGCCGGATACCCGTTTTCCTCCGCCATGAAGAAGTTTTTATCGGGGATCAGCGCGAAGAACACGCCGCTGTCCCGCCCCGCCAGATACCGGTCGTACACATACTGGAAGCGCCCCGCGGCGTAGTCGATCGACGCCGTGTCCATCGGGTAGTCGAGCTTTGCGGCATACCCGTCCTGCACGTAGATGCCGTTGTTGTCGCCCTGCCCGAGCGCGTACAGCGAAACGCAGGCCTTCACCGCGCGGAAGCCGTCGCGCAGCGGGAACTGGTCGAGCGCATATGTCTCGAAATCCTCCATGAAGTCGCCGGAAAGCACCGCTTCCGCGTCGGCCGCGGGCAGCTGCGCCAGCGGCCTGCGCTCGCTGACCGATTCCGCCTGCGCGGGCTTCAGCAGGTTCCACGCAAAAAAGCCGAAGATGAACAGCGCCGCCGCCAGAACCACCGCGGCATTTTTAATCTTTTCCGCCATGCTGCGCCCCCCTTAAAACCGAAAATACAGGAACGGGTTGAACGAACCGTCCACCAGAAACGCCGTGCACACGACAAGCAGCGCGAGCAAAACGACCGGCTCCGCGATCTGCAGCGCAAGCCTTCCGTACCGGCTGCGCTGCGCCGCTGCCGCGATGCGCTGCGGGACCGGCGTGGCGCCGACCGCCGCCGCCGCGAGCAAAACGAAATTGCTCCGCAGCGCGTAAAGGCTCTCGGCCGTAGCGGCCGGCAGGCCCGCGCCGCCGAACATGGACGCCAGCGTCGAGGCTGCGCCGCCGAGGCTGGAAGCGTCGAAGATCACGAAGCCGAGCACGACGAAAAACAGCGTGTAAACCCAGCCGAGCGGCTTACACCGCGTGAGCCGCGGCAGCAGCCACAGCTTTTCGAGGATCAGCAGCGCCGCAAACCAGAGGCCCCAGACGACGAAGTTCCACGCCGCGCCGTGCCACAGCCCGGTCGCCATCCAGACGATCAGCAGGTTCAAGAGCCAGCGCGGGCGGCTGACGCGGTTCCCGCCGAGCGGGATGTACAGGTAGTCGCGGAACCAGGTGCCGAGCGAAATATGCCACCTGCGCCAGAATTCCGTCACGCTGCCCGAAACGTAGGGATGGTCGAAGTTTTCCGCAAAGCGGAAGCCGAAAATGCGCCCGAGGCCGATCGCCATGTCGCTGTAGCCCGAAAAGTCGAAGTAGACCTGCAGCGCATACGCCACGGCGTACAGCCAGACGTACAAAACCGACTTTTCCCCCGACGCCTTGAACGCCGCGACCAGCTCGCCGAGCAGATTCGCGAGCAAAACCTTCTTCGAAAGGCCGAGGATGAACCGGCGCACGCCGACCGCCGCGCCCGCCAGCGTGTGGCTGCGCGCGCCGAGCTGCGTTTCGATATCCGCATACCGGACGATCGGCCCCGCGATGAGCTGCGGGAACATCGCGATGTACAGCGCGAGGCGGATGAAATTTTTCTGCGCGCCCACGCTGCCGCGGTACACGTCGACCGCATAGCTCAGAATCTGGAACGTGTAAAAGCTGATGCCGATGGGCAGGGCGATTTCCAGAAGCGGAACCGAAAGCCCCGTCGCCGCGTTGAAGTTCTCGATCAGAAAATCGGCGTACTTGCAGTACCCGAGCAGCCCAAGGCTGAAAAGCACAGAAGCGGTCAAAAACAGCTTTGACCGCTTCATTCCCCGGTATTTCTCGATCAGAAGGCCGAAAACATACCCCTGCGCGATGGAAACCAGCATAAAGACCAGGTACTTCGGCTCGCCCCATCCGTAAAAAAACAGGCTCGCCAGAAGCAGAACGCTGTTTTTCAGGCGCTTCGGCGCCGCGAAATACAGCAGGAGCACGCAGGGCAGAAAGTAGTACAGAAACGAAATGCTTGAAAACAGCATGCCGAACGCTCCGGTTCTGCGGCGGTCAGGCCGTGATCGGCTCGTCGACCAGCGTCTCGGCCGACGGGTAAGCGGCCGCGAGCTTCGTGTGGAACGTGTCCACGATCTCCTCCGAGCCGAAGCAGGAAACGATGTAGTCGCCGACCTGCGCGATCACGAGCTTATCGGGAAAACCGCAAATCCACTGCCGCTGCTGGATATTTTCCTGCAGCGCCTTGGCGACGTCGCCGAGCGTCTGCGCGTCCTTCACATGGAACGCGCCGCAGGTAAACGTGTTCGCGTTCAGCATATGCACCATCGAGGCCGCTTCGTCGATCTGGTCCGCCGAAGCCGCCGGGAAGCCCAGCGTCGCGTCGAGCGCATCCGTGTTGGAGACGTCGAACTTGCCGGGCGCGTCGGTCACCATGCTCTCCTCCGAGAAATCGCCGCCGGCCACCGCGAATTTTTCATCCTCCGCGTAGCTGTCCCAGACAGCGCCCAGCAACGCCTCCGCGCTTTCGATCGAAACCTCCTGCTCCGAGGCGGACGACGCCGCACCGCTCCCGGAAGCGCCGCCGCTGCAGGCGGAAAGACTGAAGATGACGAAAAAGGCCAAAAGGGCCGAAACAAACTTTTTCATTGCAAAATCCTCCGATCGGGCCATAGGAGCCCTATTTTGACTGGCTGCGCGGCGCCCCGCCGCGCGCAATGGTTTTATTATCTGCAGGAAAGCCGCCCGCATTCATCGAGCCGCGCTTTCGCACGCGCCGCGGCGCGGGAATTTTCCACAGCGTCACCGCAGCTTTTTCGTGAAATAAAGGTTCAGGTCGTCGTCGTTGACGCAGGCCGCATACGGCGCGAGCGCTTCGCCCCGGTACCATACGCCGGCGCCGTCCGGGATATAGCCGCGCTTCACGTACATGCGCTGGGCGGAGCCGTAGCCGCTGTGCAGCCCGACGCCGATGCAGACCGTATCGCTGCGCGCCGCGGCCAGCGCTTCGGCGGCGTCCATCAGCGCCGTGCCGATCCCGCTGCGGCGGTGCTTTTCGAGCACGCCGAAATCGACAATCTCCGGCCAATCCGTATTCTCATACGGCGGAAAGGCCTTGAAATACAGGTTGATGTAGCCGACCGGCGCACCCGCGAGCGACGCACAGAGCGCAATGCAGCGCCCCGCCGCCGCGTCGCGCAGGCGCATGTCGTACTTCTCGCGCGTCGCGCCCTTCCAGCCCTGCGCGATTTCGCCGGCGACGATCGGCTCGACGTCCGCCGCGCACAGATCGCGGATGACGAGCGCGCCCCGCGTCAGATAGACCGTTTCCGCAGTCATTTCCATACTTCTTCCTCCCGTTCCTGCTGCGGCGTGCTGATCACGACCGACGACCGCGGCGCGGGCAGGCCCTCCGCCTCCGAAAAATACCGGAGAAGCCGGTCGGCCGCCGCGCGGCGCATCCGGGCACTGCCCGCCGGGAAAAGCACGGCGTGCACCGCGATCCCCCGCGCCTGCGCCGGCTCCGTTTCGATCCGGTAGTAGGCCGGGTCCGTTTGCAGATGCAGCGCGTCCAGCAGCGTGCGCTGCACCGCGCGGAGCGCCTGCACCCGGTTTTCCGCAGGCCACGCCCCGCTGAATGTGATTTTCACCATACCGCACCTCCGCAGTGGCTCTATCATACCATCGTGTCAAATGTTTGTCAACAAAAGCACCCCGCAGTCTTGTAACTGCAGGGTATTGCGTCTTTGCAGAAACATATCCGGAAACAAAAAAACAGCTTACGCGATAGCGTAAGCTGTATATAAAGGGCAAATACCCTGAAAACTGAATAAAGGAGAAGCGGATGGAAGGAGAAGTGCGCGCAATCTTGAAGTTTCAAGAAGATGTATGGTCAAGCCCTCGACCTATTAGTACTGCCAAGCTGAACACGTTACCGTGCTTACACACGCAGCCTATCAACCTTGTAGTCTACAAGGGGTCTTACTGGCTTACGCCATGGGATATCTAATCTCGGAGGCGGCTTCACGCTTAGATGCTTTCAGCGTTTATCCGTTCCGCACATAGTTGCCCAGCTGTGCCACTGGCGTGACAACTGGTGCGCCAGAGGTGCGTCCATCCCGGTCCTCTCGTACTAAGGACAGCTCTCCTCAAATATCCTGCGCCCACGACAGATAGGGACCGAACTGTCTCACGACGTTCTGA
>USBH01000051.1 GCA_900552925.1 uncultured Oscillospiraceae bacterium | reverse complement strand
ATTAGCTGCAGTCTCGTGGGCTCGGAGATGTGTATAAGAGACAGGAGCGTGTCGATGCCCGTGTAGCAGACCGCGTAGATCTTTCGGTTCAGCAAGCTGACGCTGATGGCGTTCGCCTTGTTTTCGGTCATAGCAAGAGTCTCCCAAAGTTCAAAAGTTATCTAAAGTATAGCATGAAGCGACGCGTTTTTCAACGATTCCGCGCGGATTTCCTTGCGCCGCGCGGCGGAATCTGATATTATCATATTATAAAAAGGATTCGGACCGGAAGGCCTGCGCGGCGTGCGCGCGGGGCAGAGGGCGGCGCGCATCGCCTGCCGCCGCCGTGCGGGCGGCGCTTTTCCGGCCCGTGCAGTGCGAGGGGGCGAAGCGGCAGATGAAACAGAAGATCTCATTCCGGCGCAAGCTGATGACGGCGGTGCTCTGCGTGACCGTGCCGCTGATCGTGCTGCTCTTCGTCAGCAACTTTTACTCGATCCATGTCTTCAACGACAAGCTCGCCGAGTCGAACCAGCGCTCGATGGATTACCACGCCGAGCGCATCGAGGACGGGCTGGAGGCGGTCGACGAATTCCTGACGGGCGTCATGGTGACGAGCGTCGACTTCCGCACGCTTTCGGGCGGCGCGACGCAGCTCAATGCCTACCTCGCGTCCTACAGCCTGTTCAGCCAGCTCAAGGCCGCGATGCCGGCGTACGAGGACCTCGGCGCGCTCTTCATTTACAGTGTGCCGAGCGCCACGGAGCGCGACATGTTCACGGAGGAATTTTCCTATGCGGAAAAAACCGAGATCCAGGCGTTCGTGCGCGAGGCGGTCGCCGAGGACCTGTATTCCTACGGCATGCAGTGGCGGCACATGGAGATCGGCGGCGCGTCGTACCTGTTCCGGTTTTACGGCGGCCGCGGCACGTATCTGGTCGCGATGGTGCCGCTCGAGCAGCTCGGCGACACGAGCCGGCTGCGTCTGGAGCAGGAGGCCGTCGCGCTCTTCTCTGACCTCGACAACCAGCCGCTGACCGCCGTCGATTTTGTGGAGGAAAGCGGCATCGACCTGAACGGCGACTACAGCGGCTATTTCTTTTCCGGCAGCAGCCCGCGGTACATGATCGTCGGCCGGGACATCGCGGGCACCGACTGCCGCGTCGTGCTCGCCGTCGGCGAGCAGGGCTATTTCGGCGCGCTGGACGTGCAGCAGAGCGTGTTTTTCATCCTGTCCGTACTGGCGCTCGTGCTGATCCCGCTGATCCTGTGGGGAATGACGCGCTCGATCCTGCGCCCGGTCGACGAGATCCGCGGCACGATGGAGCAGATCCGCGCGGGCAAGCTCGACGCCAAGGCGGGCAGCCGGACGAACATCCGGGAATTCAGCGAGATGAACGAGACGTTCAACACGATGATGGAGCAGATCAAGGATTTGAAGATCGAGTCCTACGAGAGCGAGCTCGACAAGCAGAAGGCCGAGCTGCGGTATCTGCAGCTGCAGATTCGCCCGCACTTCTTCCTGAACTGCCTCAAAAGCCTGTACGCGCTCGCGGAGGCCGGCAAGTACGACCGCATCCAGAAGATGATCCTCGCGGTCTCGAAGCACATCCGCTACATCTTTCAGGACAGCATGGAGCTTGTGCCGCTTTCCAGAGAGCTCGACCACATCCGCAATTACATCGAGATGCAGGGCGGCTCCTCGCAGTATGCGCCGGTCTGCCGCATTGAGGCCGACGAGCGGCTGCTCGGCATGATGATCCCGCCGCTCTCGCTGCAGACCTTTGTCGAGAACTCGGTCAAGCACGACTATTCGCCGGACCACCCGCTGGAGATCGATGTGCGCGCGGCGGTGCTGCAGAGCGGCGGCGAAACCTTTGCCGACCTGACCGTGTCCGACAACGGCAGCGGGTTCCCCGAGAGCGTGATCCAGGAGATCAACGACCCGCAAAGCTCGGTCTACGCCCAGCACCATGTGGGCATCAATAACATCAAAAAGCGCATGGAGCTGATTTACGGCGAGGGCGTGCTCTATGCGTTTTTCAACCGCGACGTCGGCAGCGTTTCGGAGGTCCTGATTCCGATTGACCCGAAGGCGCTGCCCGAGAAAAAAGAAAAGGAGGAAGGTACATGAACGTTCTGATCGTGGACGACCAGCCCGAAGTGGTGGAAAGCATGAAAACCGGTGTGAACTGGGCGCGCCTTGGCGCCGAGCAGGTTTTCACGGCGTACAGCGTCAAGGAAGCGCGCGGCATTTTCGAGCGCGAGCGCATCGACATCCTGCTGTGCGACATCGAAATGCCGCCGACGAACGGCTTTGTCCTGCTGCGCTGGGTGCAGGAGCGCTTTTCGGGCGTTGTGTGCATTTTCCTCACCGCGCACGCGGAGTTCGAGTACGCGCAGGAGGCCGTCAAGCTCGGCAGCTTCGACTACATCCTGCAGCCGGCGCCGTATGCGGAGATCGAAGCGGCCGTGGAGCGCGCCGCCTGCAAGGTGCGCGAGGCGGAGAACGAGCGGCGCTACGAGGCGTATGTCCGCTACCGCGGGGAGGAGGACGGCGAAGCGGAGAGCAGGACGGAGCGCACGCCCGTGCAGCGGGCGATGGACTACATCCGCCGCAACATCGACAGGGACCTGAGCCGGGCGGAAATCGCCGAGGCGATCTACCTGAACCCCGAATACCTCTCGCGGCTCTTCAAGCGCGAGACCGGCTCCTCGCTGAACGACTACATCCTGACCGAGAAGATGCGCACGGCGCAGTCGCTGCTCGGCGACACGAACATCCCCGTCAGCCTGATCGCGACGAAGGTCGGCTATTCCAATTTTTCCTATTTCTCGCAGGTGTTTAAGAAGTATACCGGCCTTTCGCCTCTGGAGTACCGCACGGCGAAGCGCCGCCGGAAGCTGTGACGCCGCCGGAAGCAGGCGCTGCGGCAAAGAAAACCGGCGCAATCGCGCCGATAGGGCATAGATTTGAAAGCGGCCCGCGCACCGTCAAGGCGCGGGCCGCTTTTTTGCTGTAAAGCAGGACCCGGAGATTGTGAAATATTCATGAATGGCTGAAAGATTGGTGGTGTAACTTGCACAATCGAGCCGAGTAGCCGCAAAGCTGCGCTTTTTTTGCCCGGAATTTGCAGGAGAATAAAGCTGTGGCTGCAAAAACAACACAAATAAGTCATTTTTTTAACTGTCGAAGTCACGATTTTTACAGAAATCGGACGGGAAATCTGCTATTCTATATATTGTCCAAAAGGAAGACTGCGGTTCAGCCGCAGAATAGTGAAAAGTACGAAAGGAAGTAAGACAATGGCAAAGAGAATTCTGGCAGTGCTCCTTGCGGCGGTACTGACCCTCTCGCTCGCTGCCTGCTCCGGCAACACGGAGACGAGCGGCACCGGTTCGGATTCTTCTGCAGCCGGCGAGTCCGGTACGGAAGGAACAGGCGAAACCGACCTCAGAGAGCCCGAGCTCGTCACGCTTGACATCGTGACGATGGCTTCCGGCAAGGAAGATAGCGGCGTCACGCAGGTCGAGGAAGCGATGAACGAAATCCTCGAAGAGCAGTTCAATGTCAACGTGAACCTCACGTTCCTCCCGTTCGGCAGCTATGCCGACCAGACGACGCTGATGCTTTCCTCCGGTGAGGGCGTCGACCTGCTCGCAGTGTACATGATTTCGTATGCATCCTGCGCGACGAGCGGCCAGATCATGCCGATCGACGACCTGCTCGAAGAGTACGGCCAGGGCATCATCGATGAGCTCGGCTGGGATATGATCAACTGCGGCCGTGTCGACGGCGAGCTGTACGGCCTCACGCAGGGCCGTGACCTTGCGGCCTCCGAGGGCTTTGCGTACCGCCTCGACCTCGCGGAAGAGCTCGGTCTGGATATGGAATCCGTCAAGACGCTCGAGGACCTCGAGGAAGTTCTGAAGACCGTTAAGGAAAACACCGAGAATGTCTGGCCGGTCGCGGTTTCCGCAGGCGAGAACATCCGCAACTGGGGCTGGGACGCTCTGGGCGACGAGATGGTCAACCTCGGCGTTCTCCCGGACATGGCGCAGGACACCACCGTTGTCAACCTCTATGAGACCGACCAGTATAAGGACCTTGTGACGACGATGTACAACTGGATGCAGGAAGGCCTGATCCAGTCCGACGCTGTCAACACGACCGAGACGGCTTCCACGCTGCTCGAGGCCGGCACGGCGTTCGGCTACTTCACGAACCTGAAGCCGTACTATGCGGAAGAGAACAACGCGAACCTCCAGAACAAGATCGGCGTTGTCGACAACATGGTTCCGGCGCTTTCGACGACCGACCGCGTCACGATGGGTCTGTGGTCCATCGCCGGCTCCTGCGAGCATCCGGAAGCGGCCATGAAGGTCCTCAACGCGCTCTACAGCGATCCGGAAGTCGCGAACCTCTACATGTACGGTGTCGAGGGCACGCACTACGTAGTTGTTGAGGAAGGCACCATCACGAACGGTCAGGACCGCATCAACTATCCGGATGGCCTCGACGCGACGACCACGACCTACAGAAAGTCCGGTACGTGGCTCTGCCCGAACCAGTTCATCGGCGATATCTGGGGCCTCGACCTGCCGAACGATTACTGGGATGCGACCCGCGACTTCAACAACGAGTCCCAGAAGTCCGCTGCGTTCGGCTTCTCCTTTGACGCCACGCAGACCCCGAACGAAATTGCAGCCTGCACGAACGTCGTCAACAAGTACCACAAGGCGCTTGTCTGCGGCGCGCTCGATCCGGAGACCACTCTCCCGCAGTTCAACCAGGAGCTCAAGGACGCCGGCATCGATGTGATCATCGAAGAGAAGCAGGCCCAGCTCGACGCTTGGCTCGCAGAGCAGCAGGCGTAAGCTGAAAACCTCAGATTTCATTTGATTCGATTTTAGAATCCATGCCTTTCCCCGCAAGGGGAAGGGCATGGGCATGTGCAGAGGCGCTGGGCTTCTGCGCATGCCCATGTTCTTTGGGCAACATGATTCCGGAAGGAAAAAATAAGACTGAAAGGGGCTTTCAAACCATGTCGACCAAATCTGCGGCGCTGGAAAAAGAGATGAAGGCGCGCACGACGAAGCCGAAAAAATGGCTGCGCTTTTATCGCTGCATCCCGCTGTACCTGATGTTCCTGCCGGGCGCGCTGTACCTCCTGATGGATAAGTACCTGCCGATGACCGGTCTGATCATCGCTTTCAAGCGCGTCAACTGGCGCAAGGGCATTCTGGCCAGCGATTGGGTGGGCTTCAGCAACTTCACCTACCTGTTCAGGACGAAGGATGCGTTCACGATCACGCGCAATACGATCCTGTACAACGTGGCCTTTATCATACTGGGCACCGTGCTTGCGATCACGATTGCGATCATCCTGAACGAGATCACGAGCAAGAAGATGAAGCAGTTTTACCAGACGGTCATTCTGCTGCCGTACCTGATCTCGATCATCGTCGTCAGCTATCTGGTGTTCGCACTGCTCAGCTCGGAAACGGGCTTCATCAACAATACGGTTCTGAAAGCCTTCGGCATGGAGCCGATTTCCTGGTATACCGAGCCGAAGTACTGGCCCTTCATCCTGATCATCGTCCATCTCTGGAAGGCCTTCGGTTACGACAGCATTCTCTATTATGCAACGCTCGTCGGCATCGACCAGGGCTACTACGAGGCGGCCGTCATCGACGGCGCAAACCGCTGGCAGCAGATCTGGCACGTCACGATCCCGAACCTGCTGCCCACGATCATCACGCTGACGCTGATGGCGATCGGCCGCATCTTCTACTCCGACTTCGGCCTGTTTTATCAGGTCCCGATGGATTCCGGTCCGCTGATCGACGTCACGAGCACGATCGATACGTACGTGTACCGCGCGCTGACTACGCTGAACGATATCCCGATGGCTTCGGCGGCCGGCGTTTACCAGAGCATGGTCGGCTTCATCCTCGTTCTTCTCGCCAACTGGGGCGTCAAGAAGATCGGCGGCGAAGAGAACGCGCTGTTCTGAGAAAGGAGGAGAATCACTATGGTCGAAAAGAATAAGAGCTTTCAGGTCGGCGCACACATCGTGATGGTCTTTCTCTCGCTGTGCTGCATCCTCCCGTTCGTGCTGCTGATCGCCTCCTCCTTCACGGATGAGAACGAGCTGATCCGCAGCGGCTACTCGTTCATCCCGACGAAGTTCAGCCTGGATGCGTATTCCTATATGTTCAAGAGCAGCAACAAGATCTTCATGGCGTACGGCATCACAATCCTCGTCACCGTTATCGGTACGGTGGCCGGTCTTGCCATGACGATTCTCATGGCGTATCCGCTTTCCCGCCGCGACCTGCCCGGCCGCAACGGCCTCGCGTTCTACGTGTTCTTCACGATGCTGTTCTCCGGCGGCCTTGTGCCGACGTACATCATGTACACGCGCTACATCAAGGTGAGCGGCACGCTCTGGGCGCTGATCGTCCCGTCTCTGCTCGTCAATGCGTTCTACGTCATCATGATGCGCACGTACTTCAACACGAACATCCCGGATGCGGTCATTGAGGCGGCGCGCATCGACGGCGCCGGCGAGTTCCGCATTCTCGGCACGGTCGTCATCCCGATGAGCGTTCCGATGATCGCGACGATGACGCTGCTGATCGGCCTTTCCTACTGGAACGACTGGAAAAACGGCCTCTACTATCTGCAGCAGACCAGAAACCTGTACAGCATACAGGTGCTCCTGAACGACATGCTGCGCGACGTGCAGGCGCTGAAGAGCGGCATGGACGCGGCCTCGGCCGCAGAAATCGCCGCGACGATGCCGAGCACCGGCATCCGCATGGCCATTGCGGTCGTCGGCGTGCTCCCGGTCCTGATCGTTTACCCCTTCTTCCAGAAGTATTTCGTCAAGGGCATCACGATCGGCGCGGTCAAGGGCTGAGTGCAGACGCAGCTGCGCACATTCACCGCAGTTTTACTGCAGCCGAATTAAAACTTACAAACCAAAACAGGGCCCCGGAATCTCCGGGACCCTGATTTTTTATGCTCATGTTCAGATTTGAAGCGCACAGCCGCCGCGCGCGGCAGGCGGATTTACTCCGCCTTGTCGCCTTTGGGCGTGTCGCTTTCCTTCAGGTGGGTTTCGATCAGGTAGCGCGGGCGCTGCTTGACCTCGCTGTAGATCTTGCCGATGTAGGTGCCGACGACGCCGAGGCAGAGCATCTGCAGGCCGCCGAGCAGCCAGATCGAGGCGACGATCGCGGTCCAGCCCGCGACCGTGACGCCGAGCAGATGGGAGATCAGCGCGTAGAGCAGGCCGAAAACGCTCAGAATCGAGATCAGAATGCCGAGGTTCGAAATCAGCTTCAGCGGCTTTACGCTGAACGAGGTGATGCCGTCGAGCGCGAGCGCGATCATCTTTTTCAGCGGGTATTTCGATTCGCCCGCAAAGCGCTCGCCGCGGTCGTAATAGACGTAGTCGCTCCGGAAGCCGATCAGCGGAACGATGCCGCGCAGGAAGAGGTTGACCTCCTTGTACGCAGAAAGGCCCTCGAGCGCGCGGCGGCTCATCAGCCGGTAGTCCGCGTGGTTGAACACGATGTCGACGCCGAGCAGCCGCAGGAGCTTGTAGTAGCCCTCGGCCGTCGTGCGCTTGAAGAAGGTGTCCTTATCGCGCTTGTTGCGCACGCCGTAGACGACGTCGCAGCCCTCCATGTATTTCTCCACGAAGCGGTCGACGGCGTCGATGTCGTCCTGCAGGTCGGCGTCCATGCTGATCGCGCAGTCGCACAGCGGCATGGCGGTCATCAGCCCGGCGAGCAGCGCGTTCTGGTGGCCGCGGTTGTGCGCGAGCTTCACGCCGTCCACGTAGGGGATCGCGGCGCTGTACTCGGAAATGAGCGCCCAGGTCTGGTCGCGGCTGCCGTCGTCCACGTAGAGGATGCGGCTCTCGCGGTCGATCTGCCCGGCGCGGATCATCGCGTGCAGCTTTTCGGTCAGCCGCTTGGTGGTTTCGGGCAGCACGGCCTCCTCGTTGTAGCAGGGGATCACCAGATACAGCACCGGTGCGGTTCGATCAGTCGTCATTTGTAAAGCCCTCCTTTTTCTCCAGCGCCCGGTCTGCCATGTGGCGCGGCTTCAGGCGGATCAGTGTGTTGTTTGAAAAGCTCGTTTTGTGCTTCTTGGCGTAGTGGGAAAGCGGCCGGACAACCATGTTGTGCGGGACGATGACCACATGGCGGCGGTACTTTTCGACCGTGCGCATGCAGAGCAGGTAGAGCACGAACAGGATGATGCAGACGAGCGTGATCACCGCGCCGAGCAGCAGGCCCGGCGTCTCGTAGACGAATTCGATCTGCACGTCCGTGCCGGCGTTGACGCGGATCGCCATGAAGCCGACGTTGACCCGCTCGATGTCGACCTCCTCGCCGTTGACGTAAGCGCTCCAGCCCGATTCATACGGGATGCTGAAAAAGACCGGAACGTCCCGGCTGGTCGAAATCGTCGCCGTAAAGCCGGTGCTTGTGTACTGGAAGGTGTCGCAGGTCAGGGCGGCGCGGTCCGCGCAGTCGGCCTCGTAGGCCGCGGTCGTGTAGCTGACCTGGTCCGCGGGCAGCTCCGTGAGCATGTCGCCCCATTCCTCGATCTGCTGCTCCGTCAGCACAATGCCCTTGAGCATCAGCAGGTCGCGCCGGTCCTCCGGCGTCGCGTCGTACGTTTTCTCAGTCACGTAATGGTCATAGGTAAAGCCCATCGGGATGTAGTTCTCGTTTTCCCAGATGTCGAAGCCGTTGGCGTTGCCGTAGTACATCCAGCCCGGCATCTCGGGGGAGGCATAATCCTCGCCGGCGAAATAGTTTCCGTCGTGGTCGTTGTCGAAGAGGTATTTGACGCTGGTCAGCGCGCGCAGGCCGTAGTGCGTCGTATCCGGGCGGGAGGCGACGTCGCGCTGCACGCCGATCGAATCGTAAAACTCCATCAGCGAGCCGGGCACGATGCTGTGGAACGCCTGAATCGACTGCACCTGCCAGAACATCGCGGAATTGTCGAGGCTTTCATAGAAGTCCACGCGCACGCGGTCGTCGCGCAGGTCGTCGATCGCGACGTCCTCGCCACCGTTGAGCGCATAGGGGATGATGTGGTCGAACGTGTAGGCGGACTGCGTTTTGCCCAGCGCGATGAAGTAGATCGAGTACAGCGTGATGACGGCGCTCAGGCAGACGAACGAGGCGCGGAAAAACTTTTTCGAGCCGCGCACGTAGAACGTCAGCAGGAACGCGACGAGCGTCAGGCAGATCAGTGCGATCGCCACGTAGCACCAGAAGCGCGTCGGGTATTTTTCGAGGCCGTAGGTCACGGAGACGACCTCGCCGTCCTCCTTGATCCTGTCTCTTATACACATCTGACGCTGCCGACGAATTAGACGGTGTAGA
>USBH01000050.1 GCA_900552925.1 uncultured Oscillospiraceae bacterium | reverse complement strand
CTACTTTTTTCTCTCTTCTTTTTCCTCTCTGTCCAATTTGTATTGTAGCTCTACACATACCAAGGCACTTGTCTCCAACCACCAGCTTGACCCCATCCAGGCCACGGCTGCGGAGCCACTGGAAGAAGCTGACCCAGCTGGCTTTGTCCTCTTTCATGCCTTCGGCGGCGCCAAGAACTTCACGGTATCCGTCCTCATTCACCGCGATCGCCACCAGAATGGCTACATTTTCAAACTCTCTGGGGATGGAACATCCCCATTCCCAGCTTTCGGCGCAGGTAGATTCCGTCCACGTAGACATACGGGTAATGCCCACCCCGTAAAGGGCGGTTGCGCCAATCCTCAATATGGACATACGCTTTCTTGTTCAGCTCGCTGATGGTAGATGGCGACACCTTGCTGCCCCACAGAGCCTCGGTAATATCCTCCACACGCCGGACGGATACTCCGGCCAAGTACATCTCGATGAGGCCTTCTTCTACGCTGCTTTCACGACGGCGATACCGCTCTATGATAGCGGTCTCAAAGGAGATTCCTTTGAGCTTGGGTACCTTCAGAGTAACGTCCCCGGAAGTGGTAGTGAGGTTCCGGCTGTAGTGGCCGCTGCGATAGCCCTGACGCTGCTCATTGCGCTCGTACCGGGCCGCCTGGGTCAGCTTCTCCGCTTCAGCCTCCAGCAGTTCGTTAAGAGTTTCCTCTACGCTGCCTCGTACCAGCTCCTTGATTTGACCCTGGATTACTTCTTCGTTAAGCTGTACAATCTTCTCAGATATGGTTTGCTGTCTCCTTTCAGAATGGTGTGTCGCAACTTCATTCTACCAGAGTTCTGCAAACCATGTCTCTTTTTAGCTACTTTTCTTTTTGCGAAATTTATTGTACCTTATCAAAAAAATGCAAAGCACAGGTAAAAGCTTATTTTCTAAGCATTTTACCTGTGCTTTAATATTTTATCTTGGATATAACGTTTACGAACTGTTTTTGGGGGCTTAGATCTCAAAGTTTACAGAACAATCGCACCAACGACGTGCACTTCACTTACCTTTAAGACCTCAGCCAACCCTTCAATTTCTCGAACATCAGAGGCATCCTTTTTCTCAACCAAAACAATCTCATACTGCTTGATCTGTGTCAGAACATCGGAGTTATATGCAAGATTTTCCGCAGCATGGATTTCATATTGTTCAGCAGGCAGGAAACTCTTTAATTTAGCTTCAACCTCCTGAAGCATTTCGAACGGAAGTGTACCGGTTACCATGAGATGATGCATCGGCTGCTTGTTCTCGGACATCTGAATTTTTGCAGCAATGAGGCGATATTCGTCCTCTGTGTTCTGATCTCTTCTGATACCGGCCCATTTGTCCAATAACCGGTTGATAAGGTCCTGCTGTTTGGTGTTTATATCGTTAAACACACCTAAAATATAAAAACCATACCGTCCGACCAAGTCCTGCTCGTCCTTTAACTTCTTGCTGAAGATGTATTTTATACACAGCCAGATACACACAAGAATGATACCGAGCAAAGCACCGATAATCGTATATGTAACAATATCGCCCGTACTGACCGGCATCTGTTTCGGCTCCATTTCAGCCGTCAGCCGGTCGATCTCCGTCTGCTGGCTTTCGATGGTTGCGGTTAAGGTTTTATTTGCGGCTTCAAGATTTTCGTTGTCCTGCTGAAGCGTTTCTATCTGACTTTCATAATTGGTGATGCTTTCTCGAACATCGGCGATCTCTGCGTTCAGATCGTAGATTCTGCCGGTCATCTCGGCAGCGCGATCCAACACAACGACCTGCTCGTCATTGGTCAGGCCTGCTGTATCCTGCATGGCTTCCAGCTCATCCAGCATCTGCTCGTGTGTATCCAGAACATCACGCAGGTCTTTAAGCGTCTGGTTTTGATCTTCAATTGCCGCTTCGTTTATGCTGATCTGATTTTTGTTGGATGCAATTGTGCTTTTGTTTGTGCTCAGTGTGCTTTGATTTGTGCTCAATGCGGTCTGATACTCTGTGATTTTAGTCTGGTTTGCTTCTACCAGTGCGGTGTCTGTTACCAACTCGGGAGAAGAAAAAGCTTTTACCAGACCCAAAAGGAGGGCGCCAACCACAAAAGCGATGAGCAGCACCTTCCATTTCCGCAAGATATAAATGCATAGTTTCTTTAAATCAATTTCATTTTCGTACTCAGCAGTATTATTCATAACACCATTCCTTTGCAAAACTTGGAAATTGTCAGATGAATCAACATAACAAGACTAGTATAGCAAAAACCTTACAGTATTGCAACACAAATAATAGGAAAAAACAAATTTTGCGCAATACAAGCGGTACAGAATTTGTGAATTTCCGGCAGACTTTGACATTGCTGGTTCAAAGTGTAAAATATTGATTTTGATGGATAAATTCACATAAGAGAAGAGTATGCTGAATAAAACAATTGCTTTCTCCGATTGCATACCAGAGAAAGCAATTGAAATACTTACGGATCCAAAAACGGATGCTTATTAAAAGTTGTGGTGAATCCGTTCTAATCCAGACGTTATACTGAACATTCTTTATGGAATCTCCCATTCGATGCAGTCAGGGGAGACGCACTGCACCTCACACCTCACAAGCGCACTCTTCGCAGTCCTCGATCTCGCCGACGATCGGCGTCGGGTCGATGCCCTGGCGGCGGTAGTAGTCCGAGACCGCGGCCTTGATCGCCTGCTCTGCGAGCACCGAGCAGTGCACCTTCACGGCCGGCAGGCCGTCGAGCGCTTCCATGACCGCCTTGTTCGTCAGCTTGAGCGCGTCCTCGATCTTCTTGCCCTTGACGAGGTCGGTCGCCATGCTGCTCGTCGCGATGGCCGCGCCGCAGCCGAAGGTCATGAACTTGACGTCCACGATCGTGTCGTTTTCTACCTTGATGTACATGCGCATGATGTCGCCGCACTTCGGGTTGCCGACTTCACCGACGCCATCCGCGTCCTTGATTTCGCCGACGTTGTGCGGGTTTGCGAAATGTTCCATTACTTTTTCACTGTATGCCATAATCAGTCAGATCCTTTCCAAAACAAAATCCTCTTTTTTATTCGACGGTGCGGCCGTGGATGATCGCATCCCAGAGCGGGCTCATCGCACGGAGACGGTTGACGATCGGCGGGAGGACCTCCAGAATGTAATCGATGTCGCTCTCGTCGTTTGTGTCGCTGAAGCTCAGGCGCAGGGAACCGTGCGCGACCTCGTGCTTGAGGCCGATGGCGAGCAGCACGTGGCTCGGGTCGAGCGAGCCGCTGGTGCAGGCGCTGCCGGAAGAAGCGCAAACGCCCTTGAGGTCGAGCATCAGGAGCAGCGATTCGCCCTCGACGCCTTCAAAGCAGAAGCTGACGTTGCCGGGCAGGCGCTTCTCGCGGTCGCCGTTGAGGCGGCAGCGGTCGATCTTCAGGATCTCGTTGATCAGCCGGTCCTGCATGCGGCGGAGCTTCGCGTTCTTTTCCTCCATGGTCGCGATCGCGTTCTCCATCGCGACGCCGAGTCCGACGATGCCGGCGACATTCTCCGTGCCGGCGCGGCGGGTTCTCTCCTGCGCGCCGCCGTCGATCAGGTTCGGGATCGAGATGCCGCGGCGGATGTACAGCGCGCCGACGCCCTTCGGGGCGTGGAGCTTGTGGCCGCTCAGGGAGAGCATGTCGATGTTCTGCGCCTTGACGTCGATCGGCACGTTGCCGACAGCCTGTACCGCGTCGGTGTGGAAGAGCACGCCATGCTTCTTGCAGATCGCGCCGATTTCGGCGATCGGCTGAATCGTGCCGATCTCGTTGTTCGCGTACATGATCGTGACGAGCGCGGTCTGGTCGGTGATGGCGGCTTCGAGCTCCTCGGGCACGACGATGCCGTTTTCATGCACGTCGAGGTAGGTGACGGTGAAGCCTTCCTTTTCCAGCGCCGCGCAGGTGTGCAGCACGGCGTGATGCTCGAATTTGCTGGTGATGATGTGCGTCTTGCCCTTGGCTTTCAGCTTGTGCGCGACGCCTTTGATGGCCCAGTTGTCGCTCTCGCTGCCGCCCGAGGTGAAATAGATCTCGTTCGCGTCGGCGCCGAGGCAGCGGGCGACCTTCTCGCGCGCCTCCTCCAGCGGCTTCTTTGCGGCATTGCCGAGCGAGTAGAGGCTCGAGGGGTTGCCGTAGAGCTCCTTATAAAACGGCAGCATCGCGTCGAGCACAGCGGGGGAGACAGCCGTGGTGGCGGCGTTGTCTGCATAAACAATTCTCTTGCCGTTCTGTTCCATAGCGTTTATCAGTACCTTTCGGATTGTATTTTTTCGTGAGGGAATGACCGCTTTTTCTTTAGTCTTTCCTCATCGAGACAAATATACACCAATTTAGTATACATTTCAATAGGCAAATGCAAATATCGGCAAAAATTCAAATTTTGTTTAAAATTGCAACAGAAAGCCGTACAACATGCCGAAGCGGCGCGCAGAGCCGCGGAATTGCCGCTGTGGAGCGCATGCGCGTGTACGGACGGTGCCGGAAAGACCTTCGCGCGTCTTTGGGGCATGTCCTTTTCGACATACGTCGGGGAAAATATGTCGGGAAAAGCCGGGCAATGGGGCCGGAACGCAGGCCGGCGGATCCGACGGTGCGCGCCGGTGCATAAGCGCGAAACTTTCCGGCAACAATGAAGGGGATAGAGGGGATGCGGTCAGTCGCATTCCTTCAGGATTTCCCGCACGGTATGGCGCGCGTTTTCGCGGAAATCGGCGTCGCTGTCGTCGTAGGTGATCAGCGCTTTCCACAGGGCCCAGCCGCGCGCCCGGGCGACCGCGCCGCAGTCCAGACCGCGGAGAAAAACGTCCCGTTCGGCCGGGCTGAAATACGTCCAGGCCATCGCGTAGTCGCAGGCGGGGTCCCCGGTGCCGAGGATGCCGAAATCGATGAGCCCGCAGAAGCGGCGCTCACGCAGCAGGATATTCCCGGGCGCGATGTCGCCGTGCACCCAGACGGCGCCGCCCGTGTACGGCTCCGCGATGCAGCGCTCCCATACGGCGGCGAGCAGGTCGACGGGCAGGCGTTCCCGCAGCTTGTCCAGCGCGGCGCGGGTTTCTGCGTCGTAAACGGCCGGGCTGCAGCCGCGGTAGAAATTGTGCGCGCCGCCGGCCGGTCCGCCGGTGCAGTCGATTTGCTGCAGCTTTTTCAGCGCGGCGGCCAGCGCGCGGGCCAGCGCGGTGCGGTCTGCCGGCGCTTCATCCCGCAGCGTGCAGCCCTCGATCCAGCGGTTTATAGACCAGAAATACGGGTATTGCGCGCAGGGGCGCCCGACGGCGAGCGGCGCGGAAATCGGGTAATCGAGCTGCGCCTGCAGGTAGGGCAGCCAGCGGCTTTCCTTCTGCACCTGCGCCTCGTAGGCCTTGCCGCTCGGCAGGCGAACGGACATCGCGTCGCCGAGGTGAAAGGTCCGGTTGTCGTGCCCGCTTTTTTCCACGGGACGCACCGGGAGATCCTTCCACTGCGGGAATTGTTCCGCAATCAGATTTTGAACGAGTTCTGCCGTGATAACCATACCTTCGCTCCCACGATAAAAGTCTGCGAAACTTATCTTATCACGCGGGCGGGACGGGGTCAAGACGCAGCGCACGGCGTATGGCGGAAAGGCCGCGGAGAAAAGGCGGCGCCGGCGTGTCTTGACAGGCGGCGGAGAAAAGCGTAAAATAGAAATGACTTTTGTGTACGGCTTTGTGTACGGCGCAAACCGCCTGATATATTTGGATCGGTCATTGCAGCGCACCGTCTGCAGACGGCCTGCGCTCTGCCGGTACGGCCCTGCGGCCGCCGGATATAAAACGTGTTGAACGGAAAGCAAAAAGTACAGGTTATGCAGGAGAGGCAGCAGTGCGGCGCGGAAAAACGCCGCGTGCCGCCTTGTCCGGTTTGGAAAGGAAGGTTATTTGTTTGTCAGAAAAAAAAGTGAACAGATTGATTAAGCCCGCATCGCTCGGCGATGCCCCGCAGAAGAAGCAGGACCAGCCGCTCAGCGCCGCGGCGAACGACACGGCGTTCATCGGGAAGATCTCGGACCCGATCCCGAAGCCGGCGAAGCGCCCGCGCACGACCCGGAAGAGCGCGGAAAAGGCGGAGGGGGCAAAGCCTGAAAAGGCGAAGAAAGCGGCGAAGGCCGAGGCGCAGGAAGCGCCGAAGAAGGAGACGCGCACAAAGCGCGCGCCGCGCGCCGCACAGGCCGGCGCAGCGCGGGAAAAGCAGCCCGCCAAGGCGCAGGCCGAGCGTCCCGCCGCGCAGGCGCGGGGCAGCCGCCGGCGCAGCGCCAAGCAGAAGCCGTCCGTCAAGGTGTATTTCCTCGGCGGCCTCAACGAGATCGGCAAGAACTTCACGTTGTTTGAGTGCGGCGACGATATGATCATTGTCGACTGCGGCCTCGCGTTCCCGGATGAGGATCTGCCCGGCGTCGACGCGGTCATTCCGGATTTCACCTTTGTCGAAAAGAACATGGACCGCATCCGCGGCATCGTGATCACGCACGGCCACGAGGACCACATCGGCTCGCTGCCGTATCTTCTGAAAAAGATCCGCGTGCCGGTTTACGGCACGGCGCTGACGATCGCGCTGATCGAGAACAAGCTCAAGGAGCACAACCTCGGCCACGTCCGGCTGCAGGTGACGCCGGCAGGCTCGCACATCCAGCTCGGCTGCTTCGACGTGGAGCTGATCCACGTCAACCACTCGATTTCCGACGCGGTCGGCCTTGCGTTGCACACGCCGGCGGGCGTCATCGTCCACACCGGCGACTTCAAAATCGATTTCACCCCGACGCAGGGCGGCATGATCGACCTTGCGCGGTTTGCAAAGCTCGGCGAAGAGGGCGTCCTGATGCTGATGGCCGATTCGACGAACGCCGAGCGCCCCGGCTATACGCAGACGGAGCAGAAGGTCAACGCGACCTTCGAGGCGATGTTCGCGCGCGCCGAGGCGAACCACAAGCGGTTGATCATCGCGACGTTCGCGTCGAACATCAGCCGCGTGCAGCAGATCATCAACTGCGCCGCGCAGTACGGCCGCAAGGTCGCGCTTTCCGGGCGCAGCATGGTCAACGTCATGTCGATCGCGAGCGAGCTCGGCTATCTGGACGTGCCGGACGGCCTGCTGATCGACCTCAACATGATCTCCCGCTACCAGAAGGACCAGATCGTGCTGATCACGACCGGTAGCCAGGGCGAGCCGATGTCCGCGCTGACGCGCATGGCGTTCGACGACCACCGCCAGGTGGCCGTCGGCGAGGACGACATGATCATCATTTCGGCGCGTCCGATCCCGGGCAACGAGAAGACCGTCGGCACGGTCGTCGACGAGCTCTTGAAGCGCGGCTGCGACGTCGTCTACGAGTCGATGTACGAGGTGCACGTCTCGGGCCACGCCTGCCAGGAAGAGCTCAAGATCATCCAGGCGCTGACGAAGCCGAAGTATTTCATCCCGGTGCACGGCGAGCAGAAGCACCTGCGCAAGCATGCGGGCGTCGCGATGAGCATGGGCATGCCGCCGGAAAACATTTTCATCGGCGACATCGGCAACGCGGTCGAGATCAATGAAGCGTATATGAAGCAGCTTCCCGACGTGCCGGCGGGCGCCGTCATGGTCGACGGCCTCGGCGTCGGCGACGTGGGCAGCATCGTCCTGCGCGACAGAAAGCATCTCGCGGAGGACGGCCTGATCATCGCGGTCTGCACGATCGACTCCGCTTCGGGCGAAGTCGTTTCCGGGCCGGATATCGTCTCGCGCGGCTTTGTCTACGTGCGCGAGTCCGAGGCGCTGATGGATGAGGCGCGCCGGCTTGTCAGCCGCACGATCAGCCAGTGCATGGAGGAGAACGTGCGCGAGTGGAGCGCGATCAAGATCCGCGTGCGCGACAGCCTCTCGCGGCTTCTGTACAGCCGCACGAAGCGCAGCCCGATGATCCTGCCGATCATCATGGAAGTCTGATTTATCTGAAAAAAGGAGAGGGTGGCGTATGAGAAAACGGCGCATCTGGACGACCTCGCCGGTGTATTATGCGATGGCGGCCGCCATGCTCGTCATGGCCTGCCTGAGCTTCCGGCAGAACAAGGTTCTGTTTGCGGTGGAGCTGACGGTCGCCGTGCTCGCGGCGGTTGCGGTCGTCGTCACGGACCTGCACTACCGCGTCCATATTCAGACGGCGCTGCGCGCTGCGCGCCGGGTGCTCTCCGCCGAGGAAGAGCGGGACTTCGACCAGTTCCCGCTGCCGGTGGCGGTGCTCGGCAACATGGGCGACATCGTGTGGACGAACGCGCGCTTCCGCGAGCTTTTCACCGAGGACACGGACGGGCGCGGCGACAACATCGCCGCCTACATCTACCCGAAAACGCTGCGCCAGATTCTCTCTGAAAGCGGTACGGCCGTCACGTTCGGCGACCGCGAATTTACGGCGTACGGGCTGCGCTCCGGCAGCGGAAGCGTCGTCTATTTCGTCGACGACACCTACTACAAGCAGATTCACCGGGAGTACCGGGAGCGGCGCACGGTCGTGGCGTGGATCTCGTTCGACAACCGCGAGGAGATGACGCGCGACGCCGACGGCAGCGAGGATTCGCGTATCACTTCCGAGGTGGAGGCGGTCCTGCGCGATTGGGGAACCAACACGATGGGTGGCTTCCTGCGCCGGATGACGAACGGGCGCTATCTGCTGGTCACCGACGAGCAGCATGTGGAGGAGGCCAAGGCGAAGCGCTTCGCCGTGCTCGACAGCGTGCGCGCGATCAAGGGCGAAAACAACATGTCGGCCACGGTCTCCATCGGCATCGGGCGCGGCGCCGAAACGGCCGCGAAAAGCGAGAGGCACGCGCGCCATGCGCTCGATATGGCGCTCGGCCGCGGCGGCGACCAGGTGGCCGTCCGCATGCCGGGCGGTACATACGAGTTCTTCGGCGGCCTTTCCAAGGGCGTGGAAAAGCGCGACAAGGTGCGCACGCGCGTCATTGCGGCCACGCTTTCCGACCACATCAAGTCGAGCGACCGCGTGTTCATCATGGGCCACACGAATTCCGACCTCGACAGCGTCGGTTCGGCGGTCGGCATGTGGGCGGCGGTCACGAAGGGCCTCGAATGCCGCGCGAACATCGTCATCGACCGGGGCCGCTCTCTGGCGACGAGCCTCATCCACACGTTTGAGCACCAGGCGGAGTATGAGGATATGTTCATCACGCCGCAGGAGGCGATGGACCTGTGCACGCAGCGTTCGCTCCTGATCGTCGTGGATACGCACTCGATGACGTTTGTCGAGAGCCAGGAAGTCCTCAAGGCGATCCCGCGCGTCGTCGTGATCGACCACCACCGCATGATGGTGACGCACATCAAAAACGCAATCATCTTTTACCACGAGCCGTATGCCAGCTCCGCTTCGGAAATGGTGGCCGAGCTCGTGCAGTATATCAACAGCGGCGCGCTCAACAAGCGCGAAGCGACGGCGCTGCTCGCCGGCATCATGCTGGACACGAAGAATTTTGTCCTGAAGACCGGCGTGCGCACCTTCGAGGCTTCGGCCTACCTGAAGCGGCGCGGCGCCGACAC